>CANETG010000118.1 GCA_947440875.1 Bacteriovoracaceae bacterium | reverse complement strand
AACCTGCGGCCATGCTCATCCACCTCGTAGGTTACGTCATAGATGATCGTTTTCGCGTTTCGCCGAATGACACGTTTTTTTGAGCTGGGCTTAGGAAGGGTTCCTATTTTTTCATGGTAGTAGTTGATCCATGGAATCTGGAGTTCATAGACAGCCAGATCTCCTGTGCCAAGTATATGCCTCGTAGAAGCTACTTCATTGTATTTAGTATTGTTGACATCTATAAATCGACAAACCCCGTCGCAGGCACTAGCGATGTAAGATAAAGTAAATAGGAGCAAAAACATAAGTATTGTGCTTTGGGATTCAGTCTAAGTTTTTAATTTTTTTTAACAGTATAAAACTTGATGTATACTAAAATCAATGCAATATTTTTATTCATTTATTTATAATAACTTACAGGAGACGTGATCTATGAAACTTATACTAACTGTGTTTATTGTTTTGCTCTCATTCAATGTTTTGGCTCAAGATGCCGCTAAAACCGAATTCGATAAAGTTTGTGCCGATAAGCCAACCAGCACCGAATGTGTAGAACTCGGAACAAAAGCTTTTGCCAAAAAAGATTGCTACAAAGTGAAACTAAATCTCGCAAAAGCTTGTGAGGGAAACATCGCAAGTGCCTGTCACATGGCAGGGTTGTGCGGAATCTTCAGCGATAAATCTTCTGAGGAATACAAAACAGCCAAAGCTCAACTCACCAAGGCTTGCGATACTTTGAAATTTAAATTTGCTTGTGACGATGTCAAAAAGTTCGTGAAGTAACCTACATATCTTTTTGATCATCATCCCCTTTAGAGTTAACGACAATGAGTGATCAAAAAAAAGACATTGACGATAACACTCCAGGCGACAGAGTTACTGACTCTGTCGACGGAGTTTCTCTTAAGTCTGGCTATATGTCAGACGCCTTAGTCATAAAACAAAAGCTTGATTCGGTTTCCCCTTCTATGTGTTTAGCAAAGTGGACACAGGTCAGTATTCACCTCACAAACGGTCATACGCAGTCTTGCTACCACCCTCCTGTTCACAAAATTCCTCTTGCAGAGATTGAGGCTAACCCAGCTGCTCTCCACAATACGAGCTACAAGAAAGAGCAAAGAAAAAAAATGAAAGAGGGTGTCCGTCCAGCGGAATGCCAGTACTGCTGGAACATCGAAGATGCTCCCGGTAACCATTTAAGTGATCGGCACTATCGAAGCGGTGAAGAGTGGGCCGTAGATATGTTTGATGAAGTCGTTAATCAACCCTATGACTATGATGTGAAGCCCCGTTATGTTGAAGTCAATTTCAACCATGCTTGCCAATTAAGTTGTTCTTATTGTTCGCCCCATCTTTCCAGTTCATGGTCGGATGAGGTGACGAAACACGGCCCTTACATCATGGCTGATGCCGTCCATAATAGTCCTGGGTATCTGAAGCGCGCTCAACTAACCCCCATCAGGCAGGACGAGCCTAACCCTTACCGCGATGCCTTTTGGAAGTGGTGGCCAGAAATTTATCCAGAGCTGAGAGTTTTTCGCATGACCGGTGGGGAGCCCCTACTCGATCTGAACACTTTTAAAGTTCTTGATTACGTCATTCAAAATCCCTCCCCTAAGCTTCAGATTGCTATCACGAGCAACATGAGTACTAGGCCCGAGTTAATGGATAAATTTATTCAAAAATCCAAAGTCATCTCTGACGGAATGCTTATTGATCACTTAGCTTTGTTTGCGAGTGTGGATAGTGTCGGGAAGCAAGCAGAGTATATTCGCCATGGCTTAAATTTTGATACTTTTCTCAAGCATATAAATCGGTATCTGAATGAAGTGAATGCCAATTCAGTCTCTTTCATTAACACCTTTAATTTGATGAGTGTGACAGGTCTCCCTGGTTTCATCGATATGGTACTTGATCTGCGATCGAGGCATAGCCATAGCTTTCAGCGCGTTTGGTTTGATACGCCTATGCTCAGATTCCCTGCATGGCAGTCAATTCAGATCTTACCCGAGAGATACCAAGGATTGATCGAGGAAGTTATTCGTTACATGAAGAAATTTCCTGAAACTCGCGAGACTCGCCTCCGCGGCATAAAAGATTTTGAAGTCGCAAAACTTGAAAGAGTCTTAGCGTGGATGAAGATCGGAGTAAGCCCAGACGTTTTAGAAAAAGAGAGGGCTAACTTTTATTTTTTCTTCACGGAGCATGACAAAAGACGGGGAACTAATTTCTTAAGTACTTTTCCTGAAATGGCCGATTTTTGGGAACTTTGTGAAACAGCTTCAAAGAAATTTCCGCGCAATTATTAGGATGATTGATGAAGATCAAAGCCGGTGAATCACTCCTTCAGTATAAGAAAAGAGTGATTGATCCTATCTCGAGTAGTTTCTGTGCCGCCAAATGGTACAACGCAACCATTTGGCTTGGGTCGGGGATCACGACGAGCTGTCATCATCCTCTCGGACACAAAGTTTCAGAAAAAGATGTCCAACTTAATTATAAAGCTCTTCACAATACTCCTAAGAAAAAAGAGTGCCGCTCCCAGATGCTCAAGGGGGAGAGACCAGCTGAATGCGAGTATTGTTGGAAGGTAGAAGATATCAAAAGAGAAAATATCAGCGACAGAGTTTTTAAGACGGCGATTTATGAAGAAGAAGACATTAATAAATTAGTCCGTCTGAATTCCAATGAAGACGTGAACCTTAAAACGTTAGAGATCTCATTTGACAGGACGTGTAACTTCGCTTGCAGCTATTGTAGTCCTTCATTTAGCACGACCTGGGTGAACGATATTAGAGACCAGGGCCCATACGAAGGACTGGACACAGACAAAAGAAATCATTACACGACGACCCAACCAAGTGCCCAACTCTATAAACCAACCGATGAGAATCCCTACATCGCTGCGTTTTGGAAATGGTGGCCAGAGCTAAGCAAGTCTTTATCAGAACTAAGGGTCACCGGCGGCGAACCACTACTGTCTCCGGAAGTCTGGAAGCTTCTCGATTTTCTTGAACGAAATCCTAACGAAAATCTAGCTCTTGCGCTGAACTCTAATCTTGGCGCCAAAGATGAACTCATACAGAAGCTGATAGCGAAAAGTAGATCCGTTAAATCAATCGAAATCTACACTTCGAATGAGAGCTTTGGTCCTCATGCCGAATACATCCGGGATGGTCTTAATTGGGAAGTATGGAGTAGAAATATTCATCATGTCATGGAGTCAGGACATTTCAGACAGCTTCACATCATGATGACAGTGAACTCATTGTGTTTGTTTTCGGTCACAGATTTCTTGGACTGGGTCATAGAGTTAAAAAAGAAAAATAGAGCGGATATGCCTTTTTTATCCGTCAATATTTTAAGGTATCCATCATTCCAAAGCCCCTTAGTTCTACCCGATGAAATAAGAAGTGAAAGAAAAGAGCACATTGAAAGTTGGTTATCATCTCGGAAGAGATTAAATTTGCTCCAAGAAATGGAGATCGAGAGTATTCAGCGTTTAATTGATTATCTGGACGTCGTACAAACTCCTCACTCCGGTAGCTCCTCAAGAGAAGATTTGGAAAAAGATTTTAAAAGATTTTTTCAACAGTATGATGTTCGCAGAGGGAAAGATTTTAGTTCTACTTTTAAGGACTCACCTACTTTATTGAAGTGGTATCAATCCATAAATCTGAGTGGCTAATATGCTTTCTGTACGGATAATTTACGACCACGACATTTGAGGATGCCCCCACTTTGGATTACTTACGCCAAAACATAGCCCGCTCGTCTGCTAACCTGCCACGCTCCGTCGCCTTTCTCCCTTACAAGCTCCTCTTTACTCTCATTCGCGCACTGTCGGGTCTTCCCGATGATAAACTCTGGCTCCGCAATAGCCTAGCACTCGACTACTGGGAGCTCGGACTGAGTGACCTCGACCTCTCGCTGTACTCCAAGGGCGGGAGCAGTGAAGCAGCGGCTCTCTGGTCACGCTTTCAAGGGTTCCGATTCCTCAGCCTCGGTGGTGAAGTCCAAGTCTACTCTGAGACTCAGCTCGAGCGCCTCTTAACTTTCTGCAACTACTTCGAAGCGCAGCGGGATCCCAAGCTCTCAGCCAGAATGGCTACGGTGAAACGGACAGCTCATCCGCTAGAGGCTAATGTGTTTCTGATTAAGATGCTCATGAGCGATAAGGGTCTGCGACGCAGTCCCGAGCTCCGCCATCGTAAGTGGGAACGAATGATAGGACTATTGGAGCGGCCGCCGCTAAATAGCGTGAGCATGCGCAGTGTGTATGAAGAGCTCTATCAGCATTCGCTCTTACGAAATACTTTTTCATCAGACGAGCTTTGGCAAAGCATCGAGACTCCTCACGAGGGATCCCTTCGCGCGCAGCTCGTACTCGAACCCAACAAGGTTGTGATCACTGCCGAAAGGCTTCCGCGCTTAGTTGAAGCGCTCTCCCAGTTGCCGCGGGAGCTCCACGGTCTCATCTCCATGCACCAGCGCTGGGAGATCTGGGGACTGTCCTGCTTAACCCCCATTACCCATGGCTTTTCTAAAGAGAATCTTTTTCATCACATCTCAAACCAAGTGGCGCTCACTGGGCTTTTGAACATCGAAAAGAGCATTCGGGAGGAGCTCTGCGAGGGCTTCGAGGTGCTACGGGAGTATTACGGGCCACTGGACTTCTAATCCTAATTCACTTCAGTCTTATCGTTGTTGTAAACATCCTCGCAGAGCTGATAGAAATCGACCATCTCGGGGAAGGTCTCAGTGAAGCTCAGACTTCGGCGGCGGTCGTGTTCGCGCAGGAAGGTGTAGAAACTCTTCCGCAAATCGCGGACCTCGTAACCTTCTTTCGGAAGCGACTGGAACCAGTTGAGCACGCGCTCAATCTTTGAGAGCTCGTGATAGTTGAAGAGCCAGTCTTCCTTAAGGAAATTGACCGAGTGCCGCTTCATGAAGAAGAAACTGTCGGAGATGTAACTACTGAAGCTCTCGGGTAGGACCGCAAGGCTGAGATAGCTGGGCGCCCGCAGATACGGCATATCGAGGATCACGCGTGGTTCGTTAATAGAATTCCTAAACTCGCGTTTGAGCTGGGCCACATCTTCCAAGAACAGGTTAAAGGAAGGCAAGGAGAGGGCGTTGTAAGTACACATGAAGACCAGTTTCGTGTCGACGGGCAGCTCAACGAGGAACCTCCGAACGTTATCCATGTAGTGCTTGTAGTTCAGCCCGTTGCGAATGTACTCCGCTTGCTTTCCGTACGTGTCAATACTGGTATAGAACTCGAAGCTATTGATAGATTTATTTTCTAGAATGACTTTCATTGATTCCAGGAAACGGTCGTACTGGGCGTCTGGAATCCCAAGGTTCGAATTGATGGCGAAATTCAGCTTTGGCTGAGGCTCTGCTTTGATGAAGTCGAGGACACGGAAGGTATTGTGATTGAGCAGGGGCTCGCCACCCGTAATCCGGAAATGCTCGAGCTTCTTGATCAGCTCAGGCCACCAGCGCCAGAAAGCATCGACGTAGGGATTGTGGGCGTCGTATCTGATCGGTGTCAGGCCAGAGACGTCGAGATACTCGAGAGAGAACTCCGGTGACTCAGTATAGTGCCCGTGTTTTTGAAACTCGGTCATGATCGAACTCGAAATATGGGGGGCGCAGTAGATACACTTAAAGTTGCAGGCGTTACTGAAGCTCACCTCTACGTAGCGCGGAGTGAAGTCATAATCCCAAGGCATGGTGCGGGCTTCGTCCAAGTTCGGTAGTGCCCACTGCTCGGCGGACTTGAAAGTTCGGTCGCTGATATTTTCGACATTGGAGTCCTCGATGCGCCAGCAGTAGTCACACTCATCAGGCCGCTCGCCCTTGAGCATCTTATAGCGCTGGATCTTTTTGTGAGGTGTGTTGTGTAACGCTGAAGGATTAGTCGACAAATCCCGTAGATCCACTTTGTGCGTCCATGGATGGTGGCAGCTGTGAGTCTGCCCGTTTTGTAAGTGAATCGTCACCTGATACCATTTCGCTAGGCAAAAGCTAGGGGACACTTTGTTGAGCTGGTCTCTGACCATTGCTCTAGTTTCTTTATCTCTTGGTCTGAGATCTTTTCTAATTTTTTTATCTTTTGTTCCGACCTTTGAGCTTTTATTTTTTAGCATGGTTATAGTCCTTCATTCATTCATTCATTCATTCATTCATTCATTTATTCGTCATTATCCTTTATAAATTCTGAATGAGCCTAATTTTTTCGGGTGGAGAACGATTAAAGTACTGAGTTGATCGCCCGAGATTACGTCATTCGATCAAATTATTCCCAAATGGGCCTTGTCAATCTCCTGATCGACATAGTGTGGCGAGAAGGTCGTGTTTGGGGCCCCCAACTTCTATACTTTTTTTTGAAACGATTTCACAAGCCCTTCGATCACTTTCGACCGATACCCGAAAATAGTCTTCACGTCTCTGTCCACGACCGCGAGTCTGACAAAATCACCCAAGATTCCGAAAGGCATTTGATACACAACTCTATCTGTCATGAGAGTGCCGTGATCAATCGTCGCAAAACTATGAGTATGGTGCCAGGTTTTATAAGGGCCTCTTAATTGTTCATCCACGAAGTACTCCCCCGGATGCCAGGAAGTGATGAGAGATCTCCAGTGGAGGGGAACTCCTTTGACTCTGAGGGAATAATCGATGACGGTGTCTTTTTGAATCTCTTTTGTCGAAAGTTTTTTGACTCGAAAGTGAACGTTCGGAGGTGTGATCTTTTCTAAATTTGTAGCTTCACAGAAAAAGGGAAAGACCTGTTCTAATGGGTAAGGAATCCATTTCGCTGCTTCTTGAACATAGCCACCGGTATTTCCCAAAGGTCTAAGGAGATCATTGAGTGCCGTTTGAATCTCTGGAAATTTGAAAGTGAAACCACTCTTGACGATTTTCCCTGCTTGCACTCTTTGTGAACCCAGAAGAACCTGTGACATTTCACCGAAGATTATTTTCAGGACAAGGCCAGGGAGAGGGAGAATGACCGGACGAGAGAGTGCTCTGCCCATCGCCTTGGTAAACTCCGTATTTTGAACCGCGCTCGGAGCTACGGCATTGAAAGTTCCACTCACTGAATGATTTTCCATCGCGTAGATGAACATATTCACGAGGTCATCGTGATGAATCCAGCTCATCCACTGCTTGCCACTATCAAGCCTGCCGCCGCCGCCTAAACGGAATGGGGGAAGCATTTTTTCCAATGCACCTCCGTGGCCCAGGACAACGCCAACACGAAGAATAGCGAGACGGCCTTTGAATGATGAGTAGGCTTTTTCCCAGCCCTTACAAACGTCCGCAAGAAAACCAGGGCCGTGAGTACTCTCCTCAGTCAGGATTTCGTCCGCTCTTTCTCCGTAGATGCCGATGGCAGAGGTGCCGACGACGATCTGTGGTGGATTCGAGCATTTTGAAATCGCTTTCATGACTTCATCGGTTCCGGCAGTCCGAGAATTTTCTATGGCTAATTTAACTTTATCAGACCATCTGCGCTCAGCAATTGGTTCTCCAGCGAGATGGAGGACGGCGTGGACGCCTTCAAAAAATGAGGAGTCCAGTGGCGAACGACCATCCCACGCAAGGAACGTTCCTGGAAAAGGTAATTTCTCTTTGGCCGATTCGATGTCTCGTGAAATGATTTTAAGTGCGTAACCTTTCTTCAAAAGCTCAACGCAGAGTTTTCTTCCGACAAAACCAGTAGCACCGGTAACGAGAATGGTTTTCTTCATAGAACTCTCCTTGCTGTCATGAGCCCGGATCTCCACGCAGATCCGAGATGAAATGTTTGTTGCGGATTAAATGCATCACCGCAAATAAAAATATTATTCGTGTGTTCAAAAAAATAATTTGGGTATCCCTTGTGGACACGGGAGTAGCGCCATTTTTTACAATCGAGCCCAGCAGTCGATCCGAAAATTCGATCTGCGTGAGCCCTGATCGTTTCTTCACTCTCATCAAAAATCTTGTCTGAGTCGTCTTCGGAAAGCATCCATTT
>CANETG010000117.1 GCA_947440875.1 Bacteriovoracaceae bacterium | reverse complement strand
CTTGGAAAGCGGAGGCTCCGAAACCCGATGTAAGTGAGTCGACGACAGATGAAACTAAGCCTACCGGGAATCCTTTCATTTCAAGCTTAGATAGTAATCAGGTTTACGATCCACGCTTGTCTTACATTATGGCAAACCTTTTAAGAGGGGTCACAATTTATGGAACTGCAAGTGCAGCAGCTTCTCGATTGGGAATCAACATCGGTGGAAAGACAGGGACCACAAACAATTATGTTGATGCTCTCTTTGTCGGATTTACTAGTAATATTGTTGCAGGGGCATGGGCAGGTTTTGATGATAACCGTCCCCTCGGTTACGGTGAAACAGGTGGGAAAACCGCGCTTCCTATTTGGATCGATTATATGGAGCAAGCTATTCCTAAATACGGATCTGCCGAGTTCCGTGTTCCGGAAGGGATTACTCAGGTAATGATTAATAAAGAAACGGGTAAGGTTCTTTCCCCAGGAAGTCCAGCTGGCTTCATGGAGTCGTTTGTGGAGGGGACAGATCCTGAATCAGGCGCAGATTCGTTTGATCAAAATGTACCCTCCACGGAAGGATCCGCAACTGAGGATGATGACTATTTCAAGAACCAATAAGATTTTTTAGAAAATGCCGATAGGACTTCTACGGAGGTCCTATGACCGTGGATCACAAAACATTTTACTATTTTCTCGTGGGTGCATTGTTTTTCCATGCTGCATTCCTTGCGGTAAAGTTTCGAGATCAGCTTGATGTGACTTATGTACCGAGCGTACCAATTAAAATTAACTTCGCTAGTGAAGCGGTGAAAGAAATTGCGACGGCAAGTTTCCAAAAAAGACAAATCGTTCAGTCTGACGACTCTGCTTCTTCTGAAAAACCATTAAACAAAGCATTTCTCAGCGATAAAGATCGTAAGTTTGAACGTGAAACGATGGCAAAAGCTATTGATAGTTTCAACAAAGCTGCCAAAGGAAATGCTGCCGTTACAAACCCAAAACAATCGAAAGAAGAAAAGACTCAAAAAAAAGCGTTCAAGGATCTTAAACTTGCTGATTTCGGAATGCATGGCGACGATGCTCCCCAGATTGAGAAAAGTCGTTCCCCGGCTTCAGAATCTCTCGCTGGCCTTGAAAATGGCGATCTTACCAGCCGGGGACTGTCAGCAACGAATGACTACGTTGAAGAGGTCGCATTAGGTGATTTCACTCATCTTAATACGGTTGAGTACAAGCACTACGGATTCTTTCACCGAATTCGCCAGAAATTAGAACAATTCTGGGGAAAGACTCTGCATGAAAAAGCGAACAATATTTTCCGTTCCGGTAGAAGATTACCAGCGAGTGATAATCTCATTACATCAGTTCAGGTAACCCTCAATCCGAAGGGCGAAATCATCAGTGTAAAGATCATGGGAACTTCGGGCGTAAGAGAGCTCGATGATGCTGCTGTTGAATCTTTCAATCAAGCAGGCCCCTTTCCGAACCCACCCAAAGATCTCCTAGTGGATGGTAAGGCGACAATTGAATGGGGCTTTGTTGTTAAATCATAACTAAACTTGCGACGTACATTCGTACGTCTCAAGATTAGCATTGTTCATCCATGACTTTTTTAATTTGAATTTAATTAGTGCGAGCTGCGAAGAAGGGTTTTGAGGCGATCAATACCCTCCATCACGACATAATCAGACCAGATAGAATCTAGTTCTCTGATTGCTTCAATAACCTGAAGAGCCGCCTGATCACGCGAAATCTTTTGCATCTCCGCGTACTGGCTGATTGATTTATTTAAAACTTCAATCACCGGAGAATTACAAACTTGATTCAAGCGTTCTTCAAATGATTGGTTGAGTTTCTTTTCTTTGCTTTTGATGATGGCGGTATTCAGAAGCTGGATTGATTCCATTAAAACTTTTCCTTCAACTACAAAAATATCACTGTTGGGAGGGGCAGTATCACTAAACCACCAAAGTTCGTAAAGATCGATTTGATGTTGTGGAAAATTTTTTAGAATAAGATTTGAAGTGAGCTTATATTGAATATTTACTAAATAAAAATTTCAATCTTCGAGAGAATTCGCCACCAGTTTTCACTAGTGGCGATGGATTACTTAATGTGAGCTGTTACAAAAATCTTGATACTGCTGCGCTGTTAAAAGATTATTGATCTCTTCCGTGTTTTTAATCTTGACTTTAATTAGCCACGATCCGTAAGCATCTGAGTTTATTTTTTCAGGTGATCCCTCGAGATCACTATTCTTTGCCACAACTTCTCCGCTGACGGGAGCGTAGAGATCCGATACCGATTTTATCGATTCAACGACTCCAAAAGTATTTCCGAATTTCAGTTCCGATCCTACGTCTGGAACTTCAAGAAAGACGATGTCGCCAAGTGCTGACTGAGCGAAATCAGTAATCCCTACAGTTACAGTGTCACCCTCAACGAGTGCCCACTCGTGTTCTTTGGTATATTTCAGATTGGCTGGGATGTTCGTGCTCATTATTTATGCCCTCCGGTTACAAATGATTTTTTTATTAACTTTGCTGGATATGCTTTTTGACGGATATCTATATTAAATACTTCATCTCGTGGGGCTTTTTCAATTTCAATACGGGCGAGTGCGATTCCTTTTCCTGTCACAACAGACATAGTTCCGCTCGTCACTGTTCCGATAGAATTTCCTGCTCCGTCCATTACCATGTAATTTTCGCGAGGAATTCCTTTATCTAGAGTGAGCTTCACGAGCTTGTACTTAGCTTTTTTCCTTTCCAAAGTAGACTTTCCAACAAAATTTGTTTTAGTGAGTTTTACTGTCCATCCAAGTCCCGCGTCAAATGGATTCACCTCATCTGTGAGCTCATGACCGTAAAGTGGGTAACATACTTCAAGACGAAGAACGTCTCTCGACGCCAGTCCACATGGAGTGACTTTCTTCTCCATGAGATGAACCCACAACTCTTTGATCGCAGCGTGAGATCCAAAAATTTCAAATCCATCTTCGCCAGTGTAGCCAGTGCGAGCGATGATCACCGAGTGGGCACCAAAATTAGTTTCAAAGACTGAGTAGTACTCAATTTCGGGCAGATCTTTCATCATCGGCTTCAAAACTGCGTAAGATTCCGGACCTTGAAGTGCCAGGAGCGAATACTCATTGGATTTATTGACCAACGTACAGTCGAAGTCTTTATGTAGCGCCTTCATCCAATTAAAGTCTTTTTCGATATTGGATGCATTCACGCAAATGAGAACTTTGCCCGGTCGGAGCTTATAAACGATTAGATCATCAACAACAGTACCATCCTCGCGGCAGAGGGGAGAGTAAATGGCTTTCCCGTGAGGGGCATTGAGGATGTCATTGGTTACCAGATAATCTGCAAATTTTTCTGCATCTGCGCCTTCCAAAAAGAATTCGCCCATATGACTAACATCAAAAACACCAATATTCTGTCTAACAGCGATGACCTCATCTTTTACAGAGGTATATTGAACAGGCATGTCCCATCCGCCAAACGGCACCATCTTAGCACCTAATTTCACATGTTCGCCGTGGAGACTAGTTTTCAAAAGCTCGGTCATATTATCCTTTTAGCTGGTTTTCTGCCGCAGTAATAAGATTATCGATGAGACTGAGAACAGTCATCGGTCCAACGCCACCTGGAACCGGACTGATTGCACTCACGACTTCTTTTACGTTTTCAGTATTTACATCACCGACAAGTTTTCCATTCAAAGTATTCATCCCAACGTCGATCACAATCGTTTTCCTGGAAGGATCAAAGAACGATCTATCGAGGAAGTGACCTTTTCCTATTGCCGCCACGACAATGTCCGCTTTCTTCGTTAATTCTCGCAAATTTTTTGTTCTGGAATGAGTAAGCGTCACAGTTGCGTTGAGGTTTGTTAAAAGGAGTGAAAGTGGTTTTCCAACGATGAGGCTTCTCCCAACGATGACAACATCTTTCCCATCTACGTCGTAACCGTAATGTCTCAGAAGATTAACACAGCCCTTCGGAGTACAAGGGAGAAGAAGCTTTAAATCCGTCGAGCCTTCGAAAAGTTTCCTCGTGTTCTCGCCATGGAAGCCGTCAATATCTTTTGAAGGAGTAACCAATTGAGGAAGATTCAGAACTGCCAAATGATCGGCTACCGGTAGCTGAATAATGATTCCATGAGTAGCGGAATCATTATTCAAAGTATGAACAATGTTTAAAAATTCATCGCCCGATATTCCTGGAAGAAGTTGGTGCAGGGTAAATTTTGCACCAATCTCTTCACAAAGTTTTTTTTTATTTCGGATGTAACTCATTGATGCCGAATTATCTCCCACCAAAATAACACTCATGGAAGGATGACAGCCGCGAGCCTTCAAAGATTCGCATCTCTTTTTTAGGTCTTGTTTGACCTTTTCAACACATGGTTTTGCGGAGAGGATTTGTGCAGTCATAAATATGGAAATAATATAAATTCCTAGCGGCAAAAAGTCCTTTCTTATTTCGTTTGTGTTTAGTATCTGTGATTCATGAAAACACTCTTCTATGTTGGGCTGGGAATGCAGCTTTTTGGTCTCACCGCTGTCGGTCTTTGTTTTTTTTCGGGCATCAAGAATGGAGATTACGGACAGTTAGAGCTTGCGCAGCTCATTCTTGGTTCAATAGTATTTTACCTGGGGAATTACCTTAAGGGCCGGGCGAGTAGCTAGACGTCACTTGCATTCTTTAGGTACAATCTAACTATCATCACCTAGGAAATTTTTTGATTGTTCTTGCTATTGATCCAGGCTCTGTCACCGCGGGTTATGCTCTCTTGCAAAAAGAGGGGAGGAAAATTAATTATATTGCTTCTGGCATTTTAAAATTTGATTCGAAGGTTGAGTTTCTGCACAGGGTAAAAGATATTTTTGATCAGACGGAAAAACTTCTGTCTCAATTTTCTCCGGACGAGATTGCTCTAGAATCACTTATTTTTGTTAAGAGTCCTGATGCTCTAATGAAGCTTTCGCAGTCCCGAGGAACAATGCTTGCCGCACTGTCTCGTCATCATCATGAAAAAATTTTTGAGTATTCACCGAATCTAGTGAAGTCTACTGTCACCGGTCACGGGCACACAGACAAACTTGGCGTTCAGAAGTTTCTCAAGCAGTATCTAGGCGTAACAGAATTTAAAACACATGATGAAAGTGACGCCTGTGCAATTGCACTCTGTCATTTACTCAACCGTGATGTTCGGATTCCTGTCGAGAAAAAGAAAAAATCTCATGGTAAAGCGGGCAACGGGCTTGCTGCCGCAGTCTCACACAGAATTAAGGAACCCGTTTTATGATTGGATATGTTTCGGGAACAGTTATTTATTCTGACTCACAAAAATCGATCGTCCTCACCGCACAAGGCGTGGGCTATGAAGTTCACACCGCGACCCCGCTTGTGCCCAATCGTGACATAGCTCTTTTCATTTCTCACATCATTCGCGAAGACGCTCAAAACTTGTTTGGATTTGAGACGGCCGATGACAAAAAGTTTTTTGAAATGCTTTTGAGTGTGAACGGTATTGGACCGAAGTCTGCATTTGCTTTAGTCTCTCATTTGGGAATGGCACAGATTATCACCGCGATCACATTGGAAAATGTGGATGTTCTTAAGTCCGCTCCCGGAGTGGGTAAAAAAAGTGCAGAGCAGATTATCCTTTCATTGAAAGACAAAGTGACAAAACTCGAAGTGGGTATGGTCACCAAAGAAAAGCCTATGAGAACAGGTATTAAAGTTGGAGATGAAAAACAAATCGATGCCTTTCTGGTTAAAGAAACTCTCGCGGCTTGCCAGGGTTTAGGTTTTAAGGACCAAGACGTCATGCCGATGATTCAAAAACATATGATGAATGTCTCTAAGCCAGAAGAACTTCTAAAACTCATTCTAAAAGAACTGAGGTAATTTATGGAAAGAGTTGTCGGAGGAGATGTTACCCCCTCAGAAAGAGAACAAGAAGCTCAGCTACGTCCGCAAAATTTCTCTGAATTTATCGGCCAAAATAAAGTCGTAGATAATATTGATCTCATGGTGAAGTCTGCGATCGTTCGGAAAACAGCGATGGATCACGTTCTTCTTTCTGGTCCTCCTGGTCTTGGAAAAACGTCTCTCGCCATGTTGATCGCCAAAGCTCTCGGCTCTGAGCTTCACGTCGTATCGGGGCCCGCCATTGAAAAAAAAGGCGATCTCGCAGCAGTACTCACGAATCTCAAATCTCGAGACGTTCTCTTCATCGATGAAATACATCGAATGCATATTTCGGTGGAAGAAATTCTTTATTCCGCGATGGAGGATTTTCGCCTGGATATTTTAATTGGGCAGGGAGCGTCCGCTCGCACAATGCAAATTGATCTTATGCCCTTCACTTTAATCGGCGCCACGACTCGCTCAGGGCTTCTTTCTAATCCACTTCGTGATCGATTCACTGCTCATCTTAATTTTGATTTTTATGATCCTGATAAAATTGCAATAATCATTCAAAATAACTCTCGTAAAATGGCGATCACGCTTAATAGCGAATCAAAAAATGAGATTGCCAAACGGTCGCGCGGAACTCCGAGAATAGCGAACCGTATTCTAAGAAGAGTCCGTGACTTTGCTTTGGTAAATATGGTTCCCACAGTAGGAATGAAAGAAGTTGAAGCTGCTCTCTCACTTCTTGATATTGATCATCTCGGTCTAGATTCCATGGATAGAAAAATTCTAACAGTGATGAAAAACTATTACTCTGGGGGCCCCGTCGGCATCGAAGCCCTCTCCGCCACTCTTGGTGAGGATAAGCAAACGATCGAAGAAGTCTACGAACCTTACCTATTAAAGCAGGGTCTTATCTTACGGACACCTAGAGGCAGAGTTCTTTCCGATGTCGCCAGCACTCATATCTCTTGACCAATAGAGTCAGATTTACTACATACAGCACAATTTTCTCTCGTACAAAATAAGTAAATTCATTTATAATTGTACAACTTGCTTGTTTTATTAAAAGGTTAGTAGTGATTAAACAACGGACCCTAGCTAAAGATGTGAAAGTGACAGGGATTGGCCTTCACTCAGGTCGCAAAGTGACCTTGAAGCTCATTCCAGCCGAAGCAGACTTTGGGATTCAATTCATTCGTACTGATATTGCTGGTTCTCAGGCAATGACTGCTAATGCACTGACTGTAGGGACAACTGAAAACGCGACAACCCTCGGTTCAGGTGCGAGCGCCATCCATACCGTTGAGCACCTTCTCGGGACTCTTTATGGTCTCGGTATTAATAATTGTCTCATTGAAATCGATGGTCCCGAAGTTCCCATCATGGATGGTTCAGGTGCGTCCTTTGTTTTCCTCTTGAAAGAGACTGGTATAAAGAATCTTAATAAGTCAAAAAAGTTTCTCGTCATTCTCGATACAGTTCGAGTTGAAAAAGACGGCAAGTGGGCCCAGTTTGAACCAAACCAAAATTTGGTCATCGATTCGACAATTGTCTTCGCCCACCCAGCAATTAAGACTCAGCGTTTTTCTTTCGAATTCTCGTGCGAGAATTTTATCCAAGATATTGCGCGCGCTAGAACTTTTGGTTTTGCTAAAGATGTCGATATGCTCAAGAGAAAAGGCCTCATCAAAGGCGGATCTCTCGACAATGCAATTGTCCTAGATGATTATAAAGTCATGAACAATGACGGCCTTCGTTTCGCCAATGAGTTCGTTCGTCATAAAATTCTCGATACGATTGGTGACGTCAGTCTTCTTGGTTTTGAGATTGCCGGCAAGATTACGACATATAAATCAGGTCACAATCTCCATAATCTCCTCTGCAGGAAGCTATTAGAAAATCCTGCGGCTTACGAAATCGTATCTGCTTCGGCGCTCAAAGCCGAGGTGCGTGAAGCTCATAAATTGCCACAATTCATCAGTGTTACTCACTGATATTTTCCCAAATTGAGCGCTTTTAGTTAACATGATCCCACTCAGGGGTATTCATGCGTTTATTTATTTTACTTTCGCTCATTTCCTTTTCATCATTTGCCGGCG
>CANETG010000116.1 GCA_947440875.1 Bacteriovoracaceae bacterium | reverse complement strand
CTTTAATTGAAGTCGAACACGTTCGCGAATCACTGAAACAATAGTGTCAAAAGTTTCGGCAAGATTACCGCCAGTTTCGCGCAAAATATTAACACTCGTGACGAACATCTCGTTATCTTCTGTATAAACGCGCTTTTTGAGATTTTCGAGTGCCTCGTCCAGAGGTACACCAATTTTTGCCTGCTGGAGGATGAGATTAAATTCCTGGCTCACAGGCGCCGGCAATTCATCCACGACCATGCCGATAGACTGAGGGACCGTGAGGCCGGCGCGGAGTCCATTGGCCATCAGATTGAGTGCGTCCACCATCTGGACCTGATACTTCTTTTTTCGTTTATTTTCAAAATAATCAACGATGGGTTTAGGAGACTTCCATCCCACAAACATCATGAACAGACCCATCACAATCGCGAGGGGAATCTTGCCTAAAAGAGTGAGGATGACGAAGGTCACAATACCTGCTCCAAAAGACATAAAGAGTAAGGCGTAGGTTACTTTCTGAGGCTCTACTTCAATGAACATGATTTCAAATTTTTTAAGTATGTAGTCTCGAGTTCCGTGGGTCTGCTGATCAATCCAGCTAAAAATTTTGATGCTATTTTTATACGAAAAAAAGAAAATTAAAAAGCCGATGATAAGAAGAATACCTTTCACACCCAGAACATTCGTCCAGATATCAAAATTCGATTCGATGGAAACGACGGCTTTTGCGTTCTTTGATGTCTGCGAGTCAGCAGTCAGTGTGTAAGTGAATCCACCGACACCTTCTTTCTTGGCAATGATCCCGACTGAACAGATGCCGTTAGCGCATTGACATTCTCGATAGATATCGATTCGAGTAGCGGAAGTGATCGTACACTCTGTCGCGATCATAGACGGCGACTGATTATATTTGAGGATGACCTCTGCAGATCTTCCTTCCTCCATAGGTCGGATGTCGTTTATGTCTTGAACGAGAGGTGCCTCCTGGGCGAAGGCCAGATTAAAAATTAGAGATGTGAGAAGAACTATTATCAATTTCATGTTCTATTGGTGAATAGTCCGCGTGGGACTTTGTAACCTTTTTTCTCTAGCGACTCGATGAACTTCGGAATGAATCCGGTTGCCATAAACTTTCCGATGAGCTTCCCGTCTTTACCCATGCCTTCCTGTTTATATACAAAGATGTCTTGCAGAGTGATCACGTCCCCCTGCATTCCGCCGATTTCTGTGATGTAAGTAACCTTTCTGGATTTATCATCCATCCGCGATTGTTGAACAATCATGTGAACTGCCGAAGCGATCATTTCTTTAATGGCCTTCTGTGGAAGTCCGGCGCCAGCGTATTGCACGAGAGTTTCTAGACGAGAAATGGCATCACGAGGTGAGTTCGAGTGGACAGTCGTCATAGAACCGTCGTGACCAGTATTCATCGCCTGTAACATGTCGAGAGTTTCACCACCACGACACTCGCCCACGACGATCCTTGTGGGACGCATACGGAGTGTTTGTTTTACTAGGCAGCGAATATCAATTTCGCCCTCGCCTTCCAAAGAAGGAGGACGAGTTTCCAGACGGACGACGTGATCTTGTGGAAAGTTTAATTCGGCGGAATCTTCGCAAGTAATAATTCGTTCATCAGACTGGATGAATCCACCCAGAACGTTAATTAGTGTAGTTTTACCTGAACCGGTACCGCCTGAAACAACGATATTCCGATGGGCCTCAACTGAGATGCGCAGAAAGTCAGCCATCTCTTCAGTCATCGAGCCAAATTTCACGATGTCTTTATAATCGAGTCTTTTCTCAGGAAACTTTCGGATCGTAATACAGCACCCATCAATTGAGCAGGGAGGAATAATGGCATGCACGCGCGAGCCATCGGGCAAGCGAGCATCGACGTAAGGCGTTTTTTCATCGATCCGGCGACCGATGGGCGCAACGATTCTTTCGATGACGTTCAGTACCTGCCGGTCATTGGTGAACGTAATTTCCGATTTCCGAACTTTTCCGGCTTGCTCGTAATAAATTTTCTTGGGACCAACAACCATGATTTCAGAAATAGATTTATCGGCGAGCATATCTTCGAGCGGACCAAGTCCGAGAGCTTCATCGAGAATTTCTTTTACGATCCGGTTCATATCATCGCGGTTATTAAGAACACCTTTCGTGTCTTCTTTACTCAAGAGCTCAACGACAAGTTTTTTTACCTGCTCGCGGAGAATAATTTTTGCTTTCGGATCGTTCTCGTCTTGCTTCTTAAGATCCATTTCTTCAATGAGGGATTTATGAACTCGACTCTTAAGCTCGGTCCACTGATCTCTTTTCTTATCGTCACTGGCCCCAGCAGCGCCAGAGGCGCCATTTACGTTTGCAGTGGCGTTTACACCGGTGGGTTTTTGTAATTGCTCAAGCGTTCTCAGGACGTTTTTCTGGATAAGTTTTCTTACTCCATCGGTGACACCATTACCGAAAGCAGAGGATTTATTAGCAACTATTACGGGAGTTGAACGCGAGAGAGCGGCGACGCAACTTGCGTCATCGCGGGGGATCGAATGAAAAACCGGTTTACCAATTTGCTTTCCAATAACATCCGGACTTACTGGGTGACCGTTCACGGCCTGATTGACGATAATTTGAATCATGTCTTTCGGGAAAAGCAGTGTCACAAGATCGGAGTACATTCTTCGACACTGGTTGACTGCGAGGAGATCAGGAGACGCGACAAGAAAAATGAGTGTTGAAAACTCTAGTGCTTTTAAAGTCAGGGGAGTTAATTCAGATCCAGCGTCAATTATCGTGATGGGATAAATATTGGTGATTGCTTTTAAAACTTTCCCGAGTCCCTCTTCCTGAATTTGATTCGCAAGAATCGGTTCCGTTGGCATCCCGATGAAAGAAACCCCAGCTTTATGATCGGCGGTGAATAATTGAATCGACCGCGGATCAATTGCGCCAGAAAACTCTGCTAGTTCCTTAAGATGCTTTTTCGATTTGAGACCAGTGATAATATTCTGATCACCACAAGCCTTCTGATCGAAATCAAGGAGTAAAACCTTCGCCCTGATTTCTGCTGCGTACGCAAAGGCCATGTTGGCCGCCAGTTGCGACTTCCCCACTCCACCCTTGCCACCAATGATACTAATGATATGTCCTGCCATTTACTGCCTTCTTCTGAACTTTTTCCGGATTTCTTCTGTCGCCGCCGAAGCCGACTCAATAATTTCCGGAGTGAGAAACATAACGTACTGACTTTTACTGGTTGCGTAGTTCTTGGAACGTAAAAGTCTAAATAAAGGAGGGACCGGTAGGCCTCCCGCTTGAGCATTTATGGGAGCGGGATCATCTTTGTCGTAATCAGTTTTTGAAACACTTTGAACGACGCCGCCAATGACTGCTGATTCTTTAGATTTCACTATCAGATTCGTTTCTACCGAATTATTAGTTGTGATCGGGTTTCCAGTACTGGTAGTCCCGGCGGTCAAGTTAACACTCAGGTTTACTGCCATGAGAATATTTTCCTGCTCAAGGATTCTTGGTTCGATACTTAGGTTAATCCCGATTTGGGCATTCTGAGGTCTTTGAGTTTCACCCGTGCCTACTGCGAATGGAATACTTGTACTCTTAGCGATCTTCGCTTGTTTTTCATTCTGGGTGACCACCATAGCAGATTGAATCACCCTCGCGTAGCCAGCTGACTTGGCGGCATTGAGCTTCGGAAATAAATTGGAGATAGTCGCACTGAGTGTACCGGAAGAAGTCGAAGTCACGTTTCCCGATGCCGACTGTCCGATTGAAATCTGACTCGCATCTTGGCCCATGAGTGGTGCCCACTTGAAGGCAAAAACCCGTCCGTAATCTTTCGATAACTCAACAAACTGTGCAGTGATCTTCACCATCTTGGGAGCTGGCTGTGGTTCTTTCTTTTCGTTGACGGCGATGAAGTCAAGAATGTCCGGCTGCTCCGGGGCAGCGAAGCGACCTCCGCCCTCTTGAGCGAGTGTTTGAAGTTTTGGGGGAAGGTAAGCTTTGGCAATGATGAGAGCGAGTTTCTTTTTTTCGTCATTGCTTACGACGCCTTCAAGCCAGTAAGTCTTGTTGACCACTCGAACGGTAACGTCTTTGAGGTTGTTCTTGGCTAATTCATCGCTCATTTTTCTGGCGATAACTCTTTGAGTTTGGGGGGATAATTCAATGAGAGTTAAAACGGATGGGTAGTTCACAAGAACTTTAGAAACTTTTCCAATATCGTCCGGCACAACGATTTCACCCTCGATGACAATCTTTCCGCCTTTGATCACAATGCGCAAACCTTCCACATCGCCAATTAATTCTCGCAGCTCCGAAACAATACTCGACGAACCCGTTGCGGTTACAACAATTGTATACTGGAGTCGGATGTCACCAGCGTTATCACGAATAGTGACCGTTGTTGTTCCCGGCTTTACACCGTTAAATTCAATTTCTCTTTTTCCAGGGCGAGCTGTGATGTTGAGGAGCTCTGGTCTAGCCACTGAAAACTTCGGACTGAAGTCAAAATCAAGTTGTTCAAATTCGCTGATACCAATGGCGACTTCTAGATCTTTTTTAACTAGGTTATCTGCATTGGCAGCTGCCAGAGCAGGGTCACTAGTGGCCTGTCCCCATGCATGGATGGAGAAAAGGAGAAGAAGAGAAAACAGTAAAGAGAGTTTACCTGCCACCGGCCTGTGCCCTTCTCGTAGATTCGCGCGCTGCCTGTTCAGCAAAATATGATTTCGCTTCAGCAGCATCTTCACCCAAAACATCGTAGAGTCTGGTTGCGCTGATTCTTTCTATCGTCTTGTCATCGTTATTACGGAGTGAAAGAAATATTCCGCTTCCTGCAGAAACAAGGAAAACCATTTTCTGAACTTCAAACGGTGAGAGTTCTAGAGTGATGGTGTTGTAATTCGTGTAATTATTCAGCTTCATCGAGCGCGATTCGTTACCATCGCCTTTGACGTTGATGACCGGAACAGAGTTCGTCACATAAAGACCGGTCGAAAGAATAAGGACATCCTGAAGAACAGTTTTAATTTTAATCTTATCTTTTTTTCCAGAAGCGTAATCCACCATCGCGAGAATATCGATGCGATCACCGGGTTTCATAAGTCGACTCACGGCCTGACTCTCAGTCACCTGAAGTGCGTAAGCTCTTTTACCTATGGAAATCTGTCTCGAAAGGCCTGATTGTGCTCCTGGATAAGTGACTCGTGGAGCTGTGATCTGTTCACCTTTTTTAATCGGCGTTGCTGCGATGGTGTTGTAAAGATCTTCTACGCGAGTGAATCGTCCTGGCATTTGAAATTTTGCGGGAATAGTTTCGATCACAACCTTGCGGTCATCAATCACTTCGAGTTCTTTGATGTCTTCTTTTGCCACGACCACTGGTGTGGGATTTCCGTACTCACTCACAAGTTCGGTTTCACGGCTTGTGATGTAAGAATAGATCATCAGCACAGCGACCAATGCCAAAATAAGACTGGTTGTAAAAGCACGGCTATTCATAGTTCTTCCTAAACTTTGAATGGAGTTTCGATAGTTTAATGATAGCAGAATTCTATTTTCTCAGGACAAAAAGGAAATTGTTGCTATTCGCTGATTGTGCAACTGTCACGCTCAAGTAACTCTCCGTAACTGAGATCAGCTCGGTGAGGGACTTGGAAGATTAAATTATTCTGACGAACGTAAGTGGCGCCACAGAAACCATAAACCGTTCCCACCCGCATGAACTGAGTACTCGGTCGGTCGCCGCCAGTGTAATCGCTTTCGCAACCAGCATCATCAGGGCTCGATAAAGGGATGGTTATTTTATAACAAGGATGGAGTGGCTGATCATCAACCAGTTTTTCTCTCCACCCTACAAAAAATGTTCCGTACTTCGTCCAGCGAACATTTGGATCTGGCCGGCGCGGAATAGTTGAGTTGTTCTGAACCCTATAATAAAAATACGCCCGGGTGGCTTTCTGCTGGTTAATCGAACCAGATATCGCGTTAGCAAATCCAGTGATAATTCCGTAAACGATAATCAGGAACGGAAGAAAAATAATTAACTCAATGAGCGCCTGGCCCTTTTCGGTATTTTTTTCCATCAGCAACCATCATCGAAAAGAGTGATGTCCATGCTGCTGTCACAAGATTCCTGGCCCGTGATCGCCTGGCACACTCTCATCGCACACCCCAAGCGAGTGGGCTCCATCCCTAAAAATGATTCTGAGACAAGTTCGAGTTCGGTATTCCCTGCCACTCTCCCAAGTGCATCAACTTTCTGATTGAAGCGCGAATACGTACCGACTGTAAGGTACTCGCCTGGCGACTGACTCGGATCCGTCAGGTTTACATAAAACTCATTTTCTTGAATGCCAAAAATGCCTAAGTTGTATTGGCGAAAAGCCTGGCGGGCCCTGTTTTCACCGAAACTAATGCTTGCGGCATAGGGAGTTCCAAAATTTCCGAAATATGAATCAGAAGTAAGCAGCACGCGACTCGACATGAAAGTCGCATAATGAACAAGATACCCGGTGGCATAGTTCATCGCAGAATTAAAAATCATAAGCATCAGTGATAAACCAAAAGCGAAAGTAAGAATGAATTCGATGGTCGCCTGACCCACTTGATTTTTATTTTTCATTGGGCTGGATACTTATCTCTAGGACCAAAGAAACGTGACCCTCCATTGGGATCAGCATAAGTCGGATGCGAGGCTCCATCGCGACTGCCTTTGGGAAAAGTATCTTCACTTCCCATGTAGCCGTGTCTGTAAGCAAATTCAGTTCGCGCCTTGATCGTCTGACCAACTGAACCATCTCTTCCGAAATATCTTTTAAACAAATTACTTTTGTAGAACGCGAGGAGAATTCCCGCAACGACAGAAAGGAGGAGCATATACTCCACCATCGTTTGTCCCTTCTGGCGTCGCTTCACTGCCACAGTGTTATTCCGAAAAGGATCCATGAAACAAGTATAACAGGAGCGTAGCTGAAGCGCGAATTGATCTCATCCTTGAGCGCTTTAAAATAGAAAGTCATTAGGTAAGCCTTGATCTTCGCAGCACTTTTAACAAACTTCATCGTAAGTAAAATGGTGCCCACAAAGATCGTCACCGTCAATAGCTTCTCCATGTAAGGCATGTGCAGTGGAGTAGGGATGAGAAGAAATAGAGAGGCTAAATACTTACTGTCTCCGGCCCCCATGACGTGAAATAGAAAAAGAATGAATCCCACAACGATCATTCCCAGAGGGAAAATGAAGTGGGTTAGCTCAGGCAATTCATTGACGTAAATTTGAATCCCGATAAAAAGAACGATGTGCAGGAGTGACCAAAGATTAGAAATTTTTTTGGTTCTGATATCGATGAAACTGACAAAGATGAGTTCAACCAAAAGGAGTGTATAGAGAACGACATTTATCATTTAAAGCCATTCTTATAGCCGCTGTAGAAGCATTCTGTATTACATACTCCCACGATGAGATGAGTAGAGAGTGCGTGACCAATTTTTCCCATCTCACCTTGAAAAAAATTTCGGAATTGAAGGACAGCAGTTCTGCCGAGAAAAGCGGCGAATGCTAAAATGAAAATGTATTCCACGGTGGCTTGACCACCGGTCTTTAGTGCTTTCATAGCAAAAGTTTAACCGCAAACACCCTAAGAGTGAATGCGGTTACTGGTTAACGTTACCGAAATCGGTAAAGTTACTTTCATTAAGAGCAGCATCCATAATACCGCCGCCCTCAGCTCCCAAGCCGAGCTTCTTGATGATGGCCGTCTTGAACTTGAAAACGATCGTCGCTACGACGGCAACCAACAGGATGTACTCAGTGGACGTTTGCCCTGTCTCATCTCTGAGATAAGCAATGAACCTATCCTTCATAATTCCCCCTTCAAGGTACCTAGCTTTATCGTCCAGTTGGACTCAAAACTTTAGTGCCCTTGAGCGTATGAGAAAATTATAACACACCCAGCCAGACTCTTTCCTGAATACCCACTTGAAAGATGTAACGATCCGTAAATACTGAGCTCTTGTCGAGGCTTTCTCCTTAGGTTAGCGAAACTTGCCTCTCTT
>CANETG010000115.1 GCA_947440875.1 Bacteriovoracaceae bacterium | reverse complement strand
CTTTTCCTTGATGATCTTGCAGATATCATCCGGATCGGGGTGGATGACGATTTTGGGTTCTCTCGTTACGCCGAAAAAATTGCCATCGCTCTGACGTCCTACTCGCCCATCAAAAAACGCCTCAAAAAGAAAACCGTGATCGATGAATGGATCACTGAACTAACTTTGGTTCAGCTTCAAAAATTTAGGCCCGATGTTTTAGGTCTTTCGATCCCATTTCCAGGAAATCTTCTGGGAGCACTGCGGATTGCTGAGACTTCGAAGAAAGAATTTCCGAACACGAAAGTGGTCATCGGCGGTGGATACGTCAATACGGAATTGAGATCTCTAGAAGATCCTCGGATCTTTGAGCTCGTAGATTACATCACTTTTGATGACGGAGAAA
Source organism: Bacteriovoracaceae bacterium (assembly GCA_947440875.1). Lineage (GTDB taxonomy): Bacteria > Bdellovibrionota > Bacteriovoracia > Bacteriovoracales > Bacteriovoracaceae > Peredibacter. The sequence continues at coordinate 7,692 of CANETG010000115.1, read as the reverse complement.
AGCCACTCGAGCACCTTCTCCATTTTATCAAATACGGGGAGGGGCCTCTCCTTCGAACGAAGTACAAAAAAGAGGAGAAGGTTTTTCATGCCTCCGCTCCGGAACTCACGGACGTGAAGTTTAAAAATCTCGACGCTCCTAGTTTTCGCGGCTTCGAGATGAACCGGTACGTCTCCATGCTCGAAACAATCAATCCCATGCAAAGACTCTGGACCGATGGTCGCTGGAACAAAATAGTTTTGGCCCACGGCTGCTACTGGAAAAAATGTACGTTCTGCGACGTGAGTCTCGATTACATCGGTCGCTACGAACCTGACTCTGCCGTTAGCGTCGTTGATAAAATGGAAAAAATTATCCAAGAAACAAAAGTGACTGGGTTTCACTTCGTCGACGAAGCGGCACCTCCAACGCTCCTCAAAGCGATGAGCGAAGAAATCATTCGCCGTGGACTTAAGGTGACTTGGTGGGGAAACATTCGCTTCGATCCGTATTTCACGGCCAATGTAACTAAGCTCATGAAGGACGCTGGCTGCATCGCTGTCACCGGTGGAATTGAAGTTGCAAGTGAGCGCGTTTTAAAGCTCATCGACAAAGGAATCTCGATCGATAAAGTGGCGGTTGTCACAAAAAACTTTAAGGCGGCGGGAGTTTTCGTTCACGCGTATTTAATGTACGGCTTTCCGACTGAAACTGTTCAAGAAACAATTGATAGCCTGGAAGTTGTTCGCCAGTTGTTTCAAAAAGATTATTTGAGCTCTGCGTATTGGCACCGATTTGCGCTCACTGCTCATTCTCCGGTAGGGCTAAATCCTTCTCGATACAAAGTGACCATTCTTCATCCGAAAGTTCCGGAACAAGGACTCTTCGCGAGAAACGAGCTTCCTTTCCAGGAAGAAAAATTCGTCGATCATGACATGTTAGGAGTGGGTCTCAGGCGAGCGCTCTTTAATTACATGCTTGGCCAGGGTTTTGATCTCGATCTGCGTGAGTGGTTTGACGAGAAGGTTCCGAAACCTCGGGTCGATGTTCATTTCTAAACACTACCGGCCAATTTAGTCTTCGAAATTACGGAGGCGTCCTTAAACAAATAAGAGAAATCAGATTTCACTTTTCGGGTTCAGCACGAAGATTTTTGTCTGCTTATCTGTATGGTAAGTAAGAAAAAGAAAGTGTTCGCTGAGTAAATCAGGATGAATCACTTTTTTCGTCATCACCGCCAGTGCAATCTTCTCGGCCTCATCTTTATTCGAACAAGCAATGAGGTATTTACGCTCCTTGACCACAGGCACAGGAAAAAGATAAAACCGCCCTTCGATCGTCGTAGTCCTAAGTTCTCGCATAATCTATCCGGTAAAGAAAAAGGCCCTTCGGATGCGCCACCTTCCACAGGCGCTCTGTTCTTTTAGGACCATCAAGTAGGCAAAGAAATTGCTCCACAGTTAATCTGCCATTGCCCACTTTCCAGAGTGCTGTCATGAGATGGCGAATCATCTGCTTTAAGAACCCGTTTCCTCCCACTCGTAACTGATAACAGCTTGTGAGGTCATGAGGTAATCGAAATAGGTCGGATGATGAAAACAAGGGTTGGGGATTTATTTCCATTAACTCACAGACGCTCACTTCCCGAATCGTCGTCGTGACATTACTTCCCTGCGAATAAAAATTATGAAAATCATGTGTCCCAACGATCGCATCGACACAGATTTTCATCGCTTCGAAATTGATGAGATAAGGATTGTTGGCGATGAATCGCCTTTCTGAACAATTGACCCCGATGAGGTTGGTGAAAAAATATCGGTATTCTTTAAACTCACTGTCTTTGGTGGGCCGAAACGATTTTTCACAGGGGAAAAGTTCGAGGCATTTTATCTGCGCGGGGAGCACTTGACTGAGAGAGCCCAAGACCTCTCCGTAAGGAATCTCATTTTCAGTCGTAATTTTCACGTACTGAACAAACGCATGAACACCGGAGTCCGTCCGCGAGGCCCCCATCGTTGAAAAGGGAAAGGCGATGAGATGACTAAGTGCCTGGTTGAAATCACCCTGAATCGTCGGAAGATCTTTTTGCCACTGGAAACCGTAGTAGCCAGTTCCGTCGTATTGAAGTTTCGCTCTGTAATAATGCATGAAACCTGATCGTATCAGAAGCGAGGAAACTAAGACAGCCCTAGAACGAAGGCCTGAATCTTCTCAATCATTTTCTGAAACTCCCCGTTTAAACGAGAATCTGCCACGTGCTCAAGACTGCAGAGGATGGTCAAGGGATTCACAATCCGATCCATCAGATCATTGGGAGGAACTTCGTTGAAGGGTGTATACTTTTCGGCCGGAATCTCATGCTGAAGGCCGAGGTAGAACTTCTCTCTTGCTGTCCGAAAGGGTATCGCCACTAAACGGTTATAAAAAAGCTCGCCGTCTTTTTTATAATTCTTTAAATCCTGGAAAAATGGAAGACGCTGACTCATCGCCTCGCGGATTTTCTTCGTAATCAATGGATCACACCTCCCCCCCTGAAGAAACCGACAGTTTGTGCCAAGAATTTCTTCACGATAAAATCCCGTGAGCTCGCAGAAGCTCTGATTCACAAACGTCTGAGGACTGTCGGGGAGGTCCTGATTCACGATCGTCACAGGATAAGGGAAGCTATCCCCATGAGTTTCAATAAAGTTTTTTAGACCCATAATCACTCCCTTTTCTGGGGAAGAATAACTTCGAAGCAGCTCCGAGAAACGTTCCGATTCAGAACGAGATCTCCATTATGCTTCCGCATGATTTCTTTAGAGATACTTAGTCCAAGCCCTGTCCCCTTGCCCAATTCTTTGGTCGAAAAAAAAGGAGCAAAAATTTTTCTTTCTATTTCTTCTGAAACTCCTGCTCCACTGTCTGAAACTCTAAAGATAAAAGAATGATGATCTTTTAAGACTTCGACCTTTATCCATGGGTTCTCGCAGTTTTCAACTGCGTCGACAGCATTCACGATCAGATTAATAAATACTTCTGATAACTGGACTCGGAAACATTTAATTTGTTCACCAAGAGTTGAAGTTTGCTCCAAAATAAATTTAATTCCTTTCAACTGAAATTTTTGACCGCAAATGCTCTGAACATCTGTCAGAATATCTTTCAAGACGTGGGTTTTCATTTCTTCTGAGGAGCTATCCCGCGAAAGATTTTTGACGGAAACAACAATATCGCTAATTCGCGCAACGGTCATATCAATTTCATCAAGCTTAAGAAGAGCGATCTCTTTTTGAATGACATCACCCGTGAGTATTCTTCGCATGATCCAAGAACTCGTGCGGATGATGGCGAGCGGATTATTGATTTCATGGCCTATCTCCGCAGCGAGCATGCCCAAAGCAGCAAGTTTAGAGGCAGTCGCAATTTTAGTCCTCTCTTCATCGAAAACTTTTCTCCGCTCACGCTGGGCGGTGATGTCATACGCAACTCCGCAAATCCCGTAGACATCATTTTGGTGATCCAAGAGAGGAATTCGAGTCGTCCGAAAGAGCACAGTCTTTCCAGTCTTAACGTTCTTATACTCTTCCTCGAACTCATGGTTTTTTTTTGTACTTAAAACAATTTTGTCATGCTCAGGTGCTGACCAGCTAATTTCTCCCATGAGACTTTCTTGAGCTGGATTTTGTTGAAAGTCCTCTTTGAGCTTCTCATTAAAAAAAGTATAATTCCCTTCGAGATCCTTGGAGAATACGTAGGCTGGAATCGAATTGAGAACTTTCTGATAAAACGCTCTCTCTTTCTGGATGCTTTCATTCTCTTTGATTACATCAGTAAGATCTCTGAATGTGAGGATAGCTCCGACAATAATATTATTCTCTTTGATCGGACTCGCGTTGCACGAAATAATTTTCCACTCATTCAAGAGATGGTTTTTGAGATTCAAAAAGTGACCCGTGATAAATTCACCGCCAACGGCACGGACCAGCGGTAATTCATCAGCGCTATAAAGAGTTTTCCTATCCTCCTTATAAACTCCCATAAATTCTGGCCAATTTGTGTTAAGGCCCTCTGGCACTAGACCGCAAATCGATTGGGCGGATTGATTGATCATCAAAATTTCACATTTTGAATTAACAATGATTAATCCATCAGTAATAAAATTTAGAGATGCTTCTAAAGAAATGCCTTCACTGACGAAGCGATCAATTAAGTTCATGGCACTCTCCGCTGTATTATAAAGACGCTCTTGACGAAGGCTTTCTTTGTTTAAGAGACCTTAATCAACTGTTCGAAATTATTCAAACAGGAGGTTGTTCTTTACAAAAATTAGTCTAATGTTAACAAAATGCAAAGCGAAAATCGGTCGGCTTTTAATACACAAAAAATCCTCCTCGCCACTGGTGATACCGATTGGGGCAATGAAACTCTTACCAATCTGACCTCCCACGGTTTTGAGTGTCAACTTGTCCGAGAAGGGAAAGAATGTCAGCTCACAGTTTACAAAGATAAGTTTTCTACTGTTCTTCTCGATCCCGATATTAAAAATCATTCTGGCATTGAAGTCCTTAAATATCTCAAACTAAATTATCCCGGCTTGCGCATCATACTGGTTTTTCCTGATCAAAAAACATCAGATGTATACCAAGAATTAAAAACTAACCTCACCCGAATCGGAGTAGCAAAATCGTTTACTCGTCCATTTCAGATGAAATTCATGGTCGAGTATTTAAACGAGCTCCCCCCTTCAAATTCCCAGAAGAATCTTCCCATGAATTCTGCACTCATTGGCGAACCTGACCCTAAGACTAAAGACAAAGACTGTACTCGAGTGGATATCGAAAGTTTGTTCAGCGGCAATCTCGCAATATTTGATTACTATATCCGACTAAAGGAAAATCATTTCGTTAAAATATTTAGGAGAGGTGAATACGTCGATGCGGAGAGAATTCGAAAATATTCTGAAAAGAAAGTCGAGTTCCTCTACTTCCTGACTGAAGAGCGCAGGAACTACATCCATTACATGAATGAAATGATGAGAGTAAGTACGACTACCGGTAACGCTGATAACAAAGTCATATTGTCTCAGATGAAAAATGTCGCAGGGAAATTCATGGAGGAAATCAATACCCATGGATTAAGACCTGAGCTCATTGAAGAAAGTAAGGCCATTTCGGAAAACGTCTATAACTTCATCAAGAGAAGTCCTTCACTGAGAAAGATCATGGAAGATTTCCAAACGTTTCATCCTGAAGAATACACACATTGTTTTCTCGTCTCATTTTTTGCCTCTGCCATTTGTAAAAATCTTGACTGGGCCGGACCAAGGACTCAAGAAGCAGTCTCACTAGGTGCCTACCTCCATGATATTGGTCTGACACTACTCCCCTCTGTCTTACGGGAAAGAGATCCCGCTTCATATACGCCAGAAGAAATGGAGACTTATCATACCCACCCAAGATTAGGTGCGGAAATGCTAAGTAATATTCCTGAGATCAATTACCAAGTCGTACAGATCGTGTACCAGCACCATGAAAGACTTGGCGGAGAAGGTTTTCCCAACCAACTGACCGGCCTGAGAATTTACCCTCTGGCAAAAATTGTTGCTCTCGCCGACAAGTTCGCTGACCTACTCGTCTTGAAGAAAGTTTCTCCCATTGAAGGTATAAAAATATTTCTTCAAGACCGAGAAAACCTTTTATCTTTTGATCAGACTGTCATTCGCGCTCTCGTGAGGTGCTTTCTCCGTGATGAAGAAAAATAATGAAGATCATTCTTTACCACGGACGGGACACAGATTTTTACAACGAACTAAAAGTGGCTTCTGAAACTCTTATTGACTGCGAGATCCACCAAATTTCACCCGAAGTGGACAGTCTCAGCGAACAAGGTTTTATCCTCAAACCTCATCTCATTTTCATAGACGCTGTTCATACTAAAACTCTGACTGAAGAAGTGCGGTGGATGAAAACAATTCCCCTTTTTCAATCAACCGTCATGGGTGCTCTTTTTCAGGAGGAGTCCGAAGTCAGGAACGGTGAAATACTTTTGGTCGCCGGAGTAAACCTCTTTCACGTATTGGACACGGACAGTGAAAGTTTCATTCAAGACTCCTTTCAAATCGCGTTCGGAACGCGAAGACTGGAAAGAGAGTTTCCTCGTGCCAAAAACCTGAAGGTTCAATTTTCGGTTGGGTTTTTCGCAAGTCTTGCGAGTGTCGGCCATGAGACATTTACGGTCGAAACAGACCTCAATCTCGCAGATTCGGTTTCAATCACACTCCCCATGTCGATCAATGCGCCGATGGAAATAAGTACGAGTACAGACGGGGGCATGGTCTCACCGTTTTTAAAAACCTATGAAGTGAAGTATCCCTTCGCAGGTCCCTGGGAAACGCTGGATGAGAATTCTCTCCAACCTGAAACCGTCGAGACTTGGATCGATTTGAGAAAAGATAAATTCGATCCACGGAAGAGGCACCTTTGTCTTTTCACCCAAGATGAGAAGATCATTCGGAATTTACCAAAAAAGACATCTGGGTGTTGGTATCAAATATTTAGTACTTCAGAGGATGCGGCAGGGAAGCTCTACCAATCGAATCCGGGAATCATTTTCTTTGATCTAAGCGGTACGGAGGGTCCTGATCTCAGGCAGCTGACAGAAGTCCTTAGGGCAGTACGAGCAATTGATTCGTCTCCGTTGCTGGTCATATTCAATTCCCAATCAGATTCCATCGCCATGAGGAAAATATTCGAATATGAATACATCCTTTCAGTTCCAAAAAAATTCGATGTTCAACTATTTCTGATCTTTGAAAAAGCATTCCTTGAAAAAAATGCTTCAGAGGAAGAGAGATACTTCCTGAGGCCTGATGACGAAGAGAGAATCATCATTCTGGATAGGCCCGTCATTCTTACGTCGATCACAGAAAGGAATTTAACTTTCATCATCGATTCCGAGATTCCGTATTACACGATCGCTCGAATCGACCTTCCTTTCCCTGCTTACCTGACTATTGTTCCCTCAGAGGGCCAGCTTCCCGTAACTCGGAAGGGATACCATTATAGTGCAATCATTCATGGACTCACAGATAAGAATCTTGCGGGTCTCAGAAAAGTTGTCCACCAGCTGAGCTACAAGTCAGTGACCACTTTGACAAAAGAGTTAGTGGAGGCGATGCTTAGGCAAGATGACTTGCCTAAAACTTTTGAAGAACAGAGCGCTGCTCTAAATCCGGAGAGAATGCCAGACAGTGTGGTCGCTCTAAAACGAGATGGCCGTTTTAGTTTGAAGAATATTTTTAAAGGTAAATCGAAACTCTAAGAGGAAACAGATGAAAAACTTACTCATCGTCGATGATGAAAGCCTTCTCGTAGAGAACATGACTTTCATTCTCGGTCGATACGCCACGAAAGTATTCACAGGTTCCAACGGCAAAGAAGGGCTGAGGGTTCTTGAGACAGAAGAAATTCACTGTGTGGTTTGCGACATCACGATGCCCATCATGAATGGTGTTGAGTTCATCAAAGAGGCAAGGAAGAAAGGCTTCGAAGTCCCCTTCATCTTCTACTCGGCCTACGGGAATCATGAACTCATGCTCGAAGTCTCGAAGTACGGAGCATTTGATTTTCTCAGTAAACCTGATTTTAAAGACGTCGAGGCCATCGTCTCGCGAGGCCTTACGGAAGGCTTCAAAAGAAAAAATCCAGCCCTACAATCGGAGAATGACTTGAT
>CANETG010000114.1 GCA_947440875.1 Bacteriovoracaceae bacterium | reverse complement strand
GTTGTCTCAGATCCGAGGATCACCCCACGACGTGAAGAAAGATCTCCGATAACAAAACCTTGGAAGTCTTGTGGAGTTTCTACTTCAACTTTCATGATCGGCTCGAGAATAACCGGATTCGCATTCTTAATCGCATCTCTCATCGCCATACGAGCAGCGATACGGAACGCCATATCTGAGGAATCGACGTCATGGTACTGGCCGTCTTGGAGGAATGCTTCAACATCAATCACTGGGAACGCAGCGAGTGGTCCCTTGTTCATAACGTCGTTGAATCCTTTGTCACAAGAAGGGATGAATTCGTTTGGAATCACACCACCCTTAATCTCGTTCACAAAACGGAAGACCTGATCTTCGCGCTCTTTTCTATCAGCAGTGAGCTGACGGATTTTCCCAGCAACTTTAGCGAACTGACCCGAACCACCCGTTTGTTTCTTATGGGTGTACTCAAGACGAGCTTCTCCGCGAATTGTTTCGCGGTAGTTCACCTGTGGAGCACCGATTTCAACTTCAGCTTTATACTCACGCTTTAAACGCTCAACATAAATCTCAAGGTGAAGCTCTCCCATTCCCGCGATCCGCGTCTCCCCAGACTCTTCGTCTGTGAAAAGGTGGAATGTAGGATCTTCTTTAATAAAGCGCTGAAGTCCCTTCGACATCCGGGCCTGCATTTCTTTGTCTTTGGCTTTGATAGAAAGCTCGATAACCGGAATCGGAAGGTGCATTCCTTCGCAAGACAGGTGATCGACGTTTCCGTCTTCAGCTGTGAACGTATCCCCTGAAGCACAGTCGACACCGATCATGGCGATGATGTCACCAGCAGAGGCAGAATCGATGTTAGCGCGGTCGTTAGCGTGCATGCGCACGATACGCCCAATACGAACTCTTTTCTTCGTACGAGTATTGATGAGAGTGTCACCCTTGTTGAGTGTCCCCTGATAAATGCGTGTATAAGTCAGCTGACCGAACTGCTCGTCAGTGATTTTGAACGCCATACAAATGAGTGGCATATCTTTATCTGGCTGAAGATCAATTTTTGTTGCGTTCGTTGAATCGATCGCCTTCGGCTTCTCACAAGAAACCGGAGACGGAAGGTAACGAGCAACTGCGTTCAAAAGAAGCTGAACACCTTTGTTCTTGAAAGCAGAACCCATGAACACCGGAGTGAACTTAAGGTTGTTTACACCAGTGCGAACTGCACGGTGGACGGCTTCTTCAGAAACTTCGCGACCTTCAATGATGTCTTCCATCATCGCATCGTCGAAAGCTGAAATGGTATCAAGCATTTCTTCGCGAGCTTTGTGAGCTTGGTCTGCGAGATCTGCCGGGATTGCTTCTTCACGGACGTTTTCGCCGTTATCGCCGTCGAAGTAATAAGCCTTCATGGAAATAAGGTCGACGCAACCTTTATAGTTTTCTTCAGCCCCGATAGGGATCTGCATGAGAACTGCATTGTGATTAAGTTTTTCGCGAAGAGCTTTGACTCCGTTGTAAGGGTTGGCACCCATACGGTCCATCTTGTTAAGGAAGGCAAGACGAGGAACGCGGTAACGCTTCATCTGACGGTCAACAGTGATAGACTGAGACTGAACTCCTGCAACAGAGCAAAGAACCAGAATCGCGCCGTCGAGAACGCGCAGTGAACGCTCAACTTCGACTGTAAAATCCACGTGGCCCGGAGTATCGATCAAGTTGATCTTGATTTCTTTTTGATCGCCTTCAGCGAAAGTGATTCCTTTTTCGTCGATCCCTGTCCATTCAACAGTCGTTGCTGCTGAAGTGATGGTGATCCCTTTTTCTTTTTCGAGTTCCATGTGATCCATGGTTGCCCCGGCGCCGCCGCCTTTAACGTCTTCGATCTTGTGGATCTTGTCGCAATAGAAAAGAATCCGTTCAGAAAGTGTCGTCTTTCCTGAATCGATGTGGGCGGAAATCCCAATGTTTCTGGTCTTAGCCAGAGTTTTTTCGATAGCCATCTGAACTCCAAAAGTTTGATGTTTAAACTAGGTGTGAATTTTAGTCTGCATCATAATGGAGAGACTCAAGTTTCGTCAATTTCTTTCCCGTAGTTACACGTGCTTTTTGCTTGTTGCCAAAAGCTCATTTTTCGGTGAAATTCTCGTTATGAATAGTAAGAAAGACTTAGATAAATCAACCCTCTACGAGGCAGTCAAAACTCTGGTTGAATCCCCTGCCAAACACATCCATTTTGACCAACAAAAGCTCTTCACTCTTTTCTCCATCGCCTTCCAATACATTCTTTTCCGTTCAACGAAGCATCCGGGCCATTACATCATTCGGATCGAAGACACTATTCTGGCCGAAAAGCTGGCCTGGAAAGCAAAAGATGAGACCACGAGAAAATTCCTCACGCGCTTGATCGTTCCCAGGCGTCTGGCCTACGGAAACTCAACCTTCCACTTGGATTATTTCCCTCTGACTACTTGGGGTGTCACAAAAGATCTCCCGAAAGAAAAAATCCAAGGGGCGATCATCGTCAAGAATACCTCACACAACCCGCTCATCGATGAGACAGATTTTCGCCATGTTTCGGAAGAAACTCAGGCGCAGCAGCTCTTTGGTAAAGACTATTATTTGAGCTCGCTCATGGAAGTTTCACCACGCACCATCACCATCGCTTTTGAAGAAAACTTTGAAGGCACGGAGAAAATGCATTTTGATTTTATCGAAGAAAAATCAGAGAGAATTGTCAACGGAGTGATGATCTCGGACGACGTCCAACTTGAAGAAGATTAGGTTCTGACATCTTTGTTGTATTCGACTTTCGTCATTTCTCCGTCTCGGTCCCATTCATTCCAGAAGCCGTCGCGCTGATCCTGCAAGTATGTCCCTTGAGCTCGATCTTTCCCATTAGTGTAATAAAATTTCCACTCTCCTACTTTCAGATCGTCGAGGTAATCGCCTTGTGCCAGCGTGCGACCATTATCGTAATAATGGACCCAAGGCCCCTGGCGCTTATTTTTCTTCATCATTCCCTGGGCCGCGATGAGACCTGAATCAAAATTGATTTGAGTCTCACCATCGACGTACGTCTTGGGATGAAAAATTTCCACGGGAGGAAGCTGCCAGCTAAAACCCTGGATGGTTTCAGAGCTTTGAAGTTTTCTGACTGCCTTCAAGATGTGAGTGCGCGCCGAGACCCTTACCTCAGGTGGAATATCTTTTACGAATTCTTTTTCGTCGCGAATTTTCGACGAGAGCTTAGGAAGATCTGTTTCTAGCGTTAGCGTGGTAAGAGAATCTTCATCAAGAGCGCTAACAAAAACATTGACAATGCCCTCCTGTGACAGAAGCACGCTTTCAATTTCTTCGAGCGGGAGCTTCAAGAAATCATCAAAGGTTCGAATGTTTTTCATGACCCAAATCATGTACGTCGGATCTTCCAGAATTCCAGACGTGAGCATTTGTCTGCGCAACTGAAGCGTAGTGGTCTCGAGTTTGAGCACAAACTCGCGGAACCCCTCTATCTGCTTTTTCTTAACCCGTTCGAGCATTCCCATAAGCATCTATTATAAGCCGAATTGGAACCGTGGGAAGACCGAATTTAGTGAGATCGCAATTTATTGAAAATCGGATTTAACTGAGTGATCAGCCGGTCAAGCTCTGTCTCGTCAAATGAAAAGCCGAAGGATAAGCGCAGGCCATTTTTGGCAGAATTGCCTTTTTGAAGATGGATTAAGACTTCGCTACTTTTGGCGGCTCCGCTTTGGCACGCCGAACCAGCGCTAATCATGACTCCGTGGAGATCGAAGAGAGCAAGGCTAACATCGGAGCTAAGTTTATAGAGAAAAAAATAAATGGTATTCGCATTCATTTTTGAGGCCTCTTCAGAAATGACTTCACCCACGCCTTTTAGTTCCTGCTCAAAGTGAAGGATGAGTTTTGAACGAAGAGACATAAGCTTTTCCACGTCTGTATTTTCAAGATCTGAGAGTGCGAGTGCAACACTATGAACTCCTTGAGGACTCTCAGTTCCGGCCCGGAAACCAGTCTGCTGCCCACCACCAGTCATCAGAGCATGAAAAGGCATTTCAGATCGAAAAAGAGTAAACCCTACTCCCTTGAGTGCTCCGAACTTGTGTCCGGAAAAAGTCCAGGCATCTCCGTGAGAAAGATTTCTCCAATCTGGTATTTTGCCAGGCGCTTGCACACAGTCCACGTGCACGAAAAGATCGGGGATTTTCTTAAGTTCAGATAGTTCGCTGAGTGGAGACACGTGGCCCGTTTCATTGTGTATCCAAAGATAATTAACCAGAATCATCAGATCAGGATTATTTTCTTTTTTATCCAGGAGCAATCTGTAGTTTTCATTTTGATCATAAAACAATTGAGAACCGCGTTTTAGCTCGAGAAACTTGACGTGAGGACCAAGGTAAATTTCATTCAGTGACGTCGCTGCGGGATGATCAATCTTTGAACAACAGATAAGGAGATCTTTACCCTTCAGACGTGCTTCTTCGGCAAAAGAGCGCGCGATGGTGATGATTCCTTCCGTTGCACCTGAGTGAAAAAATAAACGAGTGTCTTTTTCTGATTTTCCAAAAGTGCGGAGAATTTTCTCTCGGCCTTCGTTGATCATTTTTCGGGAAGCCTTACCGGCAGTGTGCTGACTCGAAGGGTTGGCAAAATGAAACTCGCCGCTCTTCAACCAGTTTTGGACTGATCGAGAGAGCGGCGAAGTTGCATTAAAATCTAAGTAAAAACGATCAGCGCTTATTGGTTCATTTCCCCAGAAGTAGCGCGGATGTTAGAAGCAGTCGTCTCAGTGAATGCACCAGCACCTTTACGGGCCATGTCTCCAAGAGTTGTCGTCGCAAGGTAATCCTGCATGATTGTTCCGAGGTTTTCGAAATAACCCTTAGTCAGGTTGAACTCTTTGGTATCGACGATCGCGTTGATGTCGTTACCAGATTCATCTTTCATAATCTCGATTCCTGAGCTTGGGACGCCAAGGATATCGCGAGCAGGGTTGATGTTCTCGCCGACGCAATCAAGAACGTCTTTCACAGAAATTTCATCCATAGAACGAGCTAGGACATATCCGCCGCCTGGGCCGCGAACTGACTTAACTACTTTTCCAGTGCGAAGCTTTCTGAAAAGCTGCTCGAGATAGTGCAAGCTGATTGACTGACGAGTTGAAATTTCCTGCAGGCGAACCGGGTTTCCATTTGAGTGGAAAGTCAGGTCCAGCATAGCACGGACGGCGTAACGCCCTTTAGATGTAAGTCTCATTGTCTTCCTCCATAAATCCAAAAAAGTTGGTAATTTTCTTATCGGGTTCCGAAACCATCCTTGTCACCCGAGAGATATTCATTCTGAGTTGCCGCTCACTGCAATCCAGACTAAATGTCTCCTAAATAGTATGACAGTTTCCTTTTTCTCACGTCAACTTTTAAATATTCTGAACTATTTATTTTTTACTCACCATTCATAGCAGCGCTGCAAATCTGATGAATATCGAGAGTTTAGGAAGAAATTTGCACCTTCGGGAGCACTCTGTCTCCGGGCAATTATTTCCGACGAAATCAGTTAATCATCATGCAAAGAGGAGAGAGAAAAGTTGCGGGACGGACCTTCGGGAGAAGGATTTTTTTCCGAATTAATGTTGATCTCTAGGACATATGAATTCCAGTTTTCAGGTAATTCACGATGAATTCGTCGGGCAAATTTCATTCCCCACTCAACGAAAAAATATTGTTTACCTTCGAGGTAATTGGGGACTTCGAGCTGGAGAATCTCTTCATTTTTTTCTAAACGATAAAAGTCTGCGTGAAGGAGTGACTTTGTTTCAGAAAGAATGGAATAAGTGGGACTCAAAATTTCTTTCTCCCCGGCAAACATCTGCACGAATGTCGTTTTCCCGGCGCCCAGGGTTCCCTCGAGGATAATCATGGCAGGAAATTTCGCGAGATCCTTCAACTCATAGACGATGTAGGGCAGGTCAGACTTGTAAACCTTCTTCCAATCGCGGATTGGTTTTTTATTCATGGGACTCTTTCAGAAGCTCATTAAATTTCATGAAGGCATCAGGAAAAGCATCGATGAGACTGGTCGCCGTCATGGGACGCACACCGAGTTTTTCGGCCGCAACTTGTCCCGCCCACGTGTGAATCATCGCCGCCATGATGATCGTCTTGTTCATGTTCTCATAGAGATTATAAAGATTATCTCGCTTCTTGAGATTGGCTTCCTGACCAATCAGACCACCGAGAATACCTGCCAGAACATCCCCTACCCCGCCAGTGGCCATTCCGTCATTAGGAGAGAAATTGAAATACGTTTTCCCATTGGGGAAACCAAGGTAGGTACAAGGACCTTTGAGGATTACGGTGCAGTTAATCCGCTCGATGACATCTTTGAGGTGAATGTAAGGAGCTTTTTTTACTTCTTCGAATGAGATTCCCGCAAACCGCGCGAACTCACCGAAGTGGGGAGTGAGAATTGTCGGAGCATTTCTCAGGCGAAAAACTTCCGCATCGTCCTTGAGATTAAGCACGTTGATGGCATCGGCGTCCAGGACGACAGGACCAGAGAAGTTATTGAGGACTTCAAGAACGAGCATCCGAGAGCGGTTGGAGCGCGCAAGTCCCGGACCAATCACAATCGAATCGTACTTATCGAGATCCTTCAGGAGCCTTCCCCATTTCGCCTGGTCATTGGGAACGTAGCCCGTCATGATTTCTGGGATCAGGCGCGAAATAAATTCCTGATACTGAGGCTCCCAAGTCACCGCTGTCACTAAACCTGCTCCCACTTTGAGTGCGGCAGAGGATGACATCACGAGAGCACCAGTAAGGCCATGGGAGCCGCCAACAACGAGCGTGTGACCAAAGAGTTTTTTATCTCCGAACTTATTTCTTTGGCGAGGGAGTTCGTCTCGGATGTTGTCATTGATTAAGAATTTGTCGCCACCCTCACCGACGAGGGCATCGGGAAGACCCATGTCAATAATTTGTACCTCTCCCACAAGCCTTGGACCCTCAGCTTGATAATAACCAAGTTTGGGAAATCCTACGGCCAGAGTCAGGTCGGCTTCGATGGCGTTTCCTAAGATCATGCCCGAATTCCCTTCCACACCCGTTGGGATATCGAGGGAAATGGTATACGCCTTTTCTGAGTTGATGAAATGAATGACGTCATAAAGAAAATTTGAAAGGGGAAGTCTTACACCCGTTCCAAAAATAGCGTCGATGATAATTTTCGGAGAGCTGTACTGCTGGAAGTAGGCCTCGAGGGGCGCAAGTTCATCGATGTAGGTGGTGCGCACTCCGTAGGCCTTCGCAATTTTCAATTGCTCCCGCACCTCTGTCGAGCCGTCTTTTTCATCGAAGAGAAGAAAGGCCCGTGGCTCGAGTCCCATGGAAGCAAGATGTCTCGCGATCCCAAGTCCTGTTCCTCCGTTGTTTCCTTTCCCGATGAGAAAGATGACTTCTGCTTGGGTCATTTCTTCACCGAGCTTATTCAAGATGGCACGCGCCCCGAGGAGGGCGACATTTTCGATGATTAATTTTTCAGGAAAATGGAATTTCGTCTGCGCCATTTTCTCGAGTTCTTTCATTTCCTGTTGAGTTACAATTTTCATCACTAAACCTTTAGAGGATATCTTTTAATGAGTGTAAGCAATTCTTTCACGACGTGACCCAGACCTAAGAAAACACTTTCTCCGATGATCCAGTGACCGATGTTGTATTCTTCAAAAAGTGCCTCCTTCAGAAGCGGCTCAAGAGACTCGTAAGTAAGTCCGTGGCCGGCGTTGTATCCCCAGCCTGCGTTTTTGATGAGCTCGGCACCTTCGCGGTAGCTTTTGAGATGCCTCTGGAAATTACCCTGCGTGAGAAAATCTTTGGCGTACTCACCGGTGTGAATTTCTACGGCGTGAGCTTTCATGGTGAGACATTTTTTCAGTACCTCAAGATCAGCTTCAACAAAAAGTGAAATTTTCGTCGATGGTGAAGCCTTGAGAATTCTATCGCACGCAGATTTCACGCGGGCGTAATTTTTGGGATCGATCACATCGAGTCCACCTTCGGTCGTGCGCTCTTCTCTTTTCTCGGGGACAAGACATACCCATTCGGGTTTTACTCGC
>CANETG010000113.1 GCA_947440875.1 Bacteriovoracaceae bacterium | reverse complement strand
TGTCTTTCATGTTGAAGGAAATCCACTCAACTACTGCACTATCCAAATTAACTATCGACGGGCGCAGAGAAAAAGTGGTATCCCGTACACTGGAACTCATATTCTTCTCAACGGCATGGCCAAGCTCGCTCGGCAGATTGGTGGCGGTCTCGATGCAGTCCTAGCGATGACTGGACATAAAGACCTGAAGCTTGCGGATCACTATTCCAAGTCCAATGAAGATGATCAAAAGCACTTCTCTGAAATGATTATGAAGCACATCCGAAAGCAAAAAGCCGAAGATCAAGGGCCGCAGTCGGACTGGGTCGGACCAAAAAGGTTTTGACCCAGTTCACTTTTACAATTTTAGAAAGTTAGAACAACAATGCCAGAACTACCCGAAGTCGAAACCATCCGCCTGCAACTCTCCCACTATCTTCCCTTTAAGATAGAGTCTCTCCATTCAACACCAGGTCTCAAGCAGAACATCCTTCACACCGAACTCCCCGATGTTGGACTCACCATTTCGGAGATTAAGCGCAAAGGGAAAATGCTCGATTTTGTTTTTGATGATGGCTCGCACATGCTTTCTCATCTGGGAATGACCGGAACTTGGTTAGTGGGAGAAACCATTAAATCGGGCAAACACACGCATCTCACCTTAAAAAGTAAAACTCACACTCTCGCCTACGATGATCCACGCCGATTTGGGCATATGTATTTCTTCAACGCCGTCGAAGCTCAGCGTAAGTTAGATGAACTCGGAATGGATCTGGCCGATCCTGAACTGGATCTCGCTTACCTTACCAAGGCAATAAAGAAATATCCTGATCGCGCACTCAAGGTTCACCTTCTGGATCAGAAACTTTTTGCGGGTTCAGGAAACTACATCGCCAATGAAATCTGCGCCCGCGCCAGAATCAGACCAACTCGAAAATGTGGAAAAGTGAAAGTTGATGAGTTTTCCAAAATTCTTATCGCGATCCATGAAGTGATAGGCCCGGCACTTAAATCCGGAGGAACAACTTTTCAAGGTGGCTACCGAGATTCAACCGGTGAGCGCGGAGAAGGTGTTCAGCATCTTGTGGTTTTTTATCAGAAGGTCTGTCAGATATGTAAGAAGACCCCAGTAAAAAAAATCATCCTGGCGCAGAGGGGAACCTACTACTGTCCTCAATGTCAAAGATAATCAACCGTGCTGGGCACCAAGGCCAGAGAGTTAGTATGGATCAAGCGCTTGGCAAGAATCTCTGTACACGAGCGATAAATTTCCATGCATAATTTGTAATAGATCGACTCAACCATCGCATAATTATTGAAGCTAAAAAGCCCAGGATCAATGCAAAATTTTTTCCTGCCCCAAATCTCCGATAAATCATCCCAATATGGACTAGGAAAAATTTGCCCATCTCACTGTGATCAATGATTTAAGTCTATGCTGTTGGCCGGCATGGAAGCCGCAAAGAAAAACGAGTCATTCAGGAAGAATGACCATTTCTATCAAAGGACTTTTCCATGCGTAATCTCTTCATCACGACTGATCTGATTGTTTTCTCCGACGATCGTACCTACATTCTTCAAAAACCAATCCTCACCGCCTGTCCGGAAGAATCCGTAATGCTCGAGTCACGTGATGATGTCGTCGTCACTTATTTCTATATCCCACAGGAAACATCTGTCTTTGAGAGAAAAGAAATTCATCTGAAAATGATCAAAGATCTTTTGGGTGAAGAAGGTGTGGAAGAATACACTCTTTGGACCAATCGCGCGCGGATGGTGAGTCTCATTCGTCATCTGAACGCTTCTTCGATTATTTACGACTGGGAATCAGATACTGGGGACGTTCATCCCCAGCACCTTGATGAAATTTGTCAGTACACAGAAAGAGCGCCGATTACTGACAGCCCCAGAGTGCTTTTTTCACGACATCATAACCCTTACACGATCCCGACTTCCGGTTCATCTGTCTCAAAAAATCCGGAGCAATAGCTCGGATATCATTTCTGAGTTTAATGATCTCGTCCCAAGTGAGAGACACCGGTTTTTGCGTGTGGATGGGAAGTGAGTTGTTATTCAGAGTCGTGAAGTAGGAAAGAGCTTCTGCACTTGGTTTGTCAGCTGAACGCTCCAGTGACCAAAGAGTGTTGAATTCATCCATAAACTCTTTTTGAAGTTTTGAGTACTTCGTTCCGGCGAATGAAACCATGTTGTCAAACTGGTTATGTTCAGCGGTTTCAGAAAGATTATGCGAGCCGGTAAAAAGGACGGCGTCACTGGCACCACTATCGACGAGGAAGAACTTATGGTGATTCAAGAACCACATCGCTGGATTTGGCGAATGGCTATAAAATTTCACTCGCACAGGAGTTGCTTTATTCGCGTTTCCTGAAAGCTTCTTCCAGTTCTCTACGAAATGCGGGGTCATTTCAATTCCCTCCGGATTCCAGCGCTCCCGGAACTCCTGGTTATCGACTGTGAGTTTTACATCCACACCGCGTTTTGATGCTTCGACGAGTGCTTGAGAAATCTCCAACATGTTGAAGTGGTTGAAGCTTCCATGAACAGATTTTTTGGCGTTGTTGATTGCTTTAATGATCGCATCACGAACGACGTAAGGACCTATCCCACCGCCCTTAGCGACGAGCTTAATAAACTTACCTTCCTGAGATGCTGCTGATGAAGCTGCGTTTTCCACGTAGTCATAGTTCATTGAACTTGAATAAAGAGTCACTTCTTTCCCAAGAGTCTGGTGATTTTTGGCATCGTATGGAAGGCGGTCTTCCACCACATCACCAGTAAAAGTGAGAACATCTTTTCCCGAATTCCAGAGAACGGCGAATTCGTTTTCAAAGTTATCGATAATAAAATCAGGCCCGTTCATAAAGACGAAATTTTCTGAATACTTCGTTTTGGCACCATTGGACATATTGGCCGACGAGTTCACAACGAACCCACCATCAACGATGGCAAATTTTTCGTGCATGTTTCTTGGAGCGACTTTGAAAGCGGCCCTTCCTTTCGATTTTATTCCCTCGAGCTTTGTGACCTTCGCCAGGGTGTTTGGCTCTTTGGCAAGATCCGGATGGAGAACAACTTTGACGTTGGCGCCATTTAAAACTGCGGCCTCCAGTGCCTTATCAAATCCACTGTCACTCCAACTGTACACAGTCACTTTCACCTCATCTTTTGCGGTGGCGATTGCTTTATACATTTTATCAAAGGCAGCGGTACCCTCCCACGGAGAGAACATCGCAGATGTGACAGCATCTGAAGCGGGAACGCGTTGAGATTGCCAACTCTTTTGGTGAGCGCAAGACGAGAGTGCTAGTGTGACGAGTAAAATTTGGAGTTTCATTCATTTCCCCTGATAAGAATTCTTAGATTTATTTCGTCTCTATGATCTCAGGGGATGAGGGTCTTCAGGTGAAACTCCGAGAAAAGGCAAAAGATTCCTGATGGATACACTCAGGATTCTGATAAATGGAAACGCCTGCAGTGTCGAGTTGCAGCCGTTCGCATTAAAGAAAAGTTAAGAATAGCCCACCAACTAGCACTCTAAAGAAATCCCTAATTGTTCTAACGAGGTTTGCTAAATGCTCTCGGTCACTCTTAGATTCACATTCGCTCGGCACAATCTTCAAGGAGGAAACAGTGATAAAAAAAATTATACTCTCGGGACTTTTAGTTCTCGGCGCTTGCTCCAAAGCACCCGACATCACAAAAAATAACCAATCACCTCCAGAAGCTATCAAGGAACCCGCAGCTTTTGAACTTCTCTCTAACGAAGACAGTAGAAACTTTTTAACACTTCCGCTAAAAGGAAATGTCCGCGATGAGAAAAAATTTTGGTCCGGTGATTTTTGGTCTATTCAAAAAGGAAGTATTAACCGCAGATGGAGCGCCCAGATCCCTATCGGTTTTAATCACCGCTCACCGTCTCTGGAAGAACTCCGCACTTGGGCACCCGAAAAAATTAGCGAGCTCGCTCCCTCAGAAAAATATGATCTTCTCATGGGATACTATGACTATCCGTTAAGAAAAGAAGTCTCACAAATTAGTGCCAATCAGAACGCAGAAATGTGGGAAGGAATGAGTCATGGTTGGGCGATTTCCTCATTCCGACATTTTGAGCCCCAAGAAAAGATTCTTACGAACCCTGATGGCATTGAGATTTCTTTTGGTTCTGAGGATATCAAAGGACTTCTGGCCTACTACTATTCATATCACCACACTCCGAAAGTAAACTCCATTGCTGGAAGTCCTTGCCAGAGAATTGGTTGTAGAGAAGATGTCACTGCTGCGACTTTCCATCTTGCTCTGGCGAACTCAATCGGCATTCATAAAAAATCATTTCTCATGGATCTTGACCGCGGACGAGACGTTTGGAATCATCCGGTCGTTGCATTTGAATCAGAATATCGTGGGAACGCTGAACTTCACGAAAAAATGACTCCAGGAACTCATTCCGTCATTCGGATAAAGACCATGGTCACTTTTGTTGACGAAGCTTTAAATCAAACACGAACGCCCGTTCTCGGAACCACCAATCAGCTTGAAACAAAACAAATCTATCAGTACTGGCTTCACCTAGACCGTGAAGGAAGTATCATCGGCGGAGAATGGAAATCTAATGAACGTCCAGATTATCTTTGGACTGTGAACGATGCGACCCCATTTGAAGGTTTGCTTATAGGCCTGCAAAATTTAATCGATGATCCTCAACCCGGAGTCACTGAAATTGAAGAACCAACAATGATCGAGTAATTGAAGGGCCGGAATATCCGGCCCTTTTTTCTTTTTCTATGCAATAATTATTTGATGAAATTCATTCTTCTCTTTCTTATGTCGTGCTCGTCTCACGGCTCCCACAATTTCTCGAAAGCAAAGAAAATACTCCCGTTAATTTTTCAAAAAGATCAAGTAACTCTTTATTGCGGCTGCGAATACACTCAAAAAACGATTGATCTTCAAAGCTGTGGATATCGACCTCAAAGAGATTTTAAACGTGCGAAGAGACTCGAATGGGAGCACGTTGTTCCGGCCCATGCTTTTGGTCAGGCGTTTCAAGAATGGAGACAAGGAGACGTAAAGTGCGTAAAGAAGGGAAGAAAATATAAAGGAAGAAAATGTGCGCGACTAAATCCAGACTTTGCTCGCATGGAAGGAGACCTCTACAATCTCTACCCTGAAATCGGCGAGCTCAATGGACTGAGAAGTAATTTCTCCATGGCAGCACTTGGGCCTCCAGGAAAAGGAAGCATGACCTTCGGAGACTGTAAGGCGCACATCCTTGATCGCAAATTTGAACCCATGGACCGCGCCAAAGGGATTGTCGCAAGAATCTACACGTACATGGATCTCACCTATCCTGGACGCGGAATTGTTTCAGACAAAAACAAAAAACTATTCGAGGCATGGGATAAGATGTTTCCTGCAACAAAAAGTGAATGCGAAAGAATGATCCTGATAAGAAATGCTACGGGAATGCTCAATCCCATTTTAGAGAAAGCTTGTTTGAAGAAATAAAAAAGCGCCCCTGAAATTGTATTTCCAGGGGCGCTCTAACTTGTCCTGTTTTAGCGGAGGAGGATGAACTCACAACACAAACATCTTCAGGCTTTGCTGTTCCATCCTAGAACCTCCAAGTCAGTTTCGAGTTTGGAGTAATTAAAGTCTAAAGACAACTGTGACAAAAATGATTGAACTGCTTTTTATCATTCTGTGAATGATTTCAACTCTAAAAAAAATTCACTAATTTAATCAGTTTTTAATTATCTTCTATCTAAAACTCTAAAATCAAAAGAGTGATCATTATCCGCATTTTTTGGGAAATTCTGCTCGCTGACCAGCTTCCAGTTTTTCAGCGATAATGGAGGAAAGAAGGTATCCCCATTCACATCACCCTTCACTTCTGTGAGATAAATTCTGTCCGCCAATGAAAGAGCTGATTTAAAGATTTTCTCTCCACCGATGATAAAGAGTTCCATTTCTCCAGCACGTTCAGCAAATTTGATGGCGCGGAAGATTGAAGGGAACCAAACTAATTGCTCCGTCACTGCTCTGGGATCGCTCGAAATGACGAGACTCATTCTTCCAGGGAGAGGTTTCCCAATCGATTCATAAGTCTTTCTTCCCATGATCATGTGATGCCCCATGGTGAGCTTCTTAAAATTCTGAAGATCGTCTTTCAGATGCCAAGGAAGTTTGTTGTTAATTCCAATCACGTTGTTTTCCGCTTTCGCGACAATAAATGAAATTCTCATATTATACCGCCACCGGTGCTTTGATGTGTGGATGCGCCTGATAATTTTCTAGTTCGAAATCCTCGAACTTAAATCCGAAAATATCTTTCACCTCAGGATTAATTTTTAACGTCGGATGGGGGAACGGCTCTCTTGAGAGCTGAAGCTCGGTCTGATCCATGTGATTGAGATAAAGATGAGCATCACCAAAAGTGTGAACGAAATCCCCTAAACCTAGCCCGCAAACCTGCGCCACCATCATCGTCAGAAGTGCGTAGCTGGCTATGTTGAAAGGAACGCCGAGAAAAATATCGGCACTTCTCTGGTAGAGCTGACAAGAAAGTTTTCCATTCGCAACGTAGAACTGAAACATCGTATGGCACGGCGGAAGCGCCATTTTATCAACGTCTGAGACGTTCCACGCAGAAACAATAAGGCGCCGAGAATCTGGGTTGATTTTAATCATATCGATAAGGTTTTTAATCTGATCGACAGTTCTTCCGTCATGAGTTTTCCAACTTCTCCACTGAACTCCATAGACTGGTCCCAGGTTGCCGTTTTCATCGGCCCACTCATTCCAGATCGAGACACCGTTATCTTTCAAATATTTAATGTTCGAGTCTCCCTGAAGAAACCAGAGAAGCTCGTGAACAATAGACTTCATATGACATTTTTTCGTCGTGACGAGAGGAAAACCTTGTGCCAAATCAAATCTCATCTGATGACCAAAAACAGAGAGAGTTCCCGTACCAGTGCGATCTTCTTTTCGCACACCTTCTGCCATGACTCTTTTCATGAGCTCGTGGTATTGTTTCATCGAACCTCCCTGTGTGTGTCACTCCATCGTATCACTCTGATAAAAGCTTCTACAATCCTGCCAAAATTATGACGCTATCACAGTGCAATGGAAGCTCCCACACACCCAATTAGAAGGAGGCCGTCTCAGGATCAAATTGAACAGGGACCTGGAGTGAGAACCTCGCCCACCCAGTGGCCTAAAAAATTATATGTTGTCGATTGAAAGAGGAAAATTACTCTAGCGTGACTTCTTCACTTTGAGAGGCCGCCAAAAACGAGATGCGACATTTTAAAGACTCATTTTGCCCCTCTCAGTTAATGCCCAACTCACTCATAGAAAAAGGAGCATTCAAAAGGTAAATAAATAGATTTTTTAAACCTAGAAACATCTTCAGGATTCTTAAGGTTCCCATCTTAACCCAACACCCCTATGATCTGAGACATGGATAACACGAAGGCAAAAATAACATTGATTGATGATGATGAAAATTTTCTTCTCATCCTTTCACTTTTGCTTTCTGAAAATTTTCACATAAACACTTTTCACAGTCATGAGCTTGCTCTGAGAGAATTTAAAACGTCTCCTCCCGACGGTGTACTCCTTGACCTTCACATGGAAGGGATGAAAGGGTTTGAAGTTTGCCTCGCCATCAAGACTCTGCATCCAGATGTCCCGGTTTTTTTCCTTACCAATGACGTTGATCCTGCCAGCGTGAGTAAAGGTTTAGGGATTGGGGCAACGGACTATTTCCAAAAGTCGATGCCCCCAGAAGAAATTATTTCGCGAGTCAACGCGCGATTAAATGCCAACAAAAAAACAAATCTCCGCTGCCGTGAAATTGAAATGGATACTCTCGCGTTTGAAATCAAAATTTGTGGAAAGGTTGTGAATTTCACTCCCAAGGAATTTAATATTCTGAAAGTATTTCTCGAGCTCCAGAATATTTTACTCTCAAAAGAGAGGCTACTGGCCCTTCTTTGGCAGGACGTTCGCGTGGAGTCCAACAACATTGATACGCATATGTTTCACATGCGGAAGAAATTTGATGGAAAAGCTCAAGGGATCGAATGTAAAAAAGGTCTCGGCTACATTTTAAGGTCACAGCT
>CANETG010000112.1 GCA_947440875.1 Bacteriovoracaceae bacterium | reverse complement strand
TGATGTTGGCATGGGTGCGGAGTTTGTCGTTAAAATTCCCAATCACCTGAGAGGTGATTCACTGAGCTTAGATGCTTCGAAAGAATCTGTGCGAATTGAAAAAATGCCCGTCAAAGTTCTCATCGTCGATGACGAGCCTCATTTGTTAGAAATTATGGCGATCTCCATCGAAGATCTTTGTGAGGTCGTCCATACTGCATCATCGGCTGAAGAGGGGTTGGCCATTCTTCGGAGCTCCTCAATTCATTTAGTCCTCTCGGATCTCAAGATGCCGGGAATGGATGGACTCGAATTCTTCCGGCTTATCAAAAAAGAATTCCCTGTTCAGACACCAGGGTTCATCTTCATTTCTGGAGGTGTTGATTTACCTGCGGCCAATGAAGTTTACATGCAAGAAAATTCACTGGGTGTCCTTTCTAAACCAATTAATTTGGTTGATCTTCGTGAAGTCATCACGAAGTCATTTCATGCTGGGGTTATCAAGAAGACGGGAATTGTTTTAAAAGTTTGATTGTTCGCAGAAAGATCTGGGGATAAAAAAATTAGCTGAATGATTAAGTTCTTACTGGTTTTCGCTTCCGATCTGAAACGCCAGACGCTCTTAATAAAGGTTTAGTTCAAAGATTTGTGATTGATTTGAATACATAAAAAGATGCGAAGATTGAACTGTCGCTTAAAGCTTTATAATAACCCTCCGTGCAGAATTGAAACACAGAGAGAGAGAAAGATAGACTGTTTTAAAATCCCCAGTTCACTGCGAACAATCCAAAATTTAAAGAGCGTGGGGCAGAGAACTCGCAGGACTGTTTGGGCACGGACTTTTGCCAGTGGAAGCTTTTATTTTGGAGCATTGGTGAGAGATTATTTGGCGTGGATCTTTCTAGAAAAAATCTATTTTAGAAGTTTCAGAGCGAGGGCAGAGAACTCGTGGGACTGCATGAGAGCTGATCCAGCGGCCTGAACTTTAATTTCATTTCTTATTTTTTCTGCAGTTTCATACGCAAGATCTGCGTCCATGCGCTGAGACAAGGCAGACGACTCGTTCAATCTACCGGTATCAAGGTTATTCACAGTCGACTGGAGGCGGTTCTGCATTGACCCAAGTTGGGCCCTCGTGCCTGAGAGTTTCGTAATCGCTGAATCAATGTGGCCAAGGTTGAGCTTGGCCTCTTCTGCCGTCGGGATTGAGGAGTCAACGATCTGCAGACTGAATTCGCTGACGATCATCTCTGCCCGGTCAACCTCGAGACGCGAATTTGAATCGGAATTGATTCCGACTTGGTATGAACGATTCTCGTTACTGCGGAAAAGATTATCTCCTAAGAACTCTGCACTCTGAGTTGTGCGCTCGATTTCGGCACGGAGACTCATGTATTCTTGATTGAGGTTTTGTCTGTCAGAATCTTGGAGGTGACCACTTGCTGCTTGAACAGAGAGTTCCTTCAAACGAACGAGCATACTGCTCACTTCGTTCAATGATCCTTCGGCAATCTGGAACTCGGAGATTGCGTCGTTAGCGTTCCTCATCGCTTGAAAATTTGACCTGATGCTGGATTTATTTTTTGTACCGATCGCAAGCGATGCAGCGTCATCGCTTGCATTTCTCACGCGCGTACCTTGGGAAATTTTTCCCGTGGCACTTTCGACTTGTTTGCTGTGATCACTCATCGCACGTTGTGCTTGGAGTGCAGCAATGTTGGTATTAATACGCATCAGCCAGTCATGATTGTCTTCCTTGAAATAATTTTATCTTCGCGCAATCCATGCGTGAAAACGTTGCCTAACTTATCGGAAAGACTGAACGAAAGGTTGACGCTTTCTTCCGACTAAAAAGTTTTTTTCGCCATTAGTTTTGATCAGTTGGAGACCTTCTTCCAGGCGCGTAAATAGTTAAGTTCACACTGGTAACTCTTTGTGAAAGTTTCCCTCACACTTCACTGTCGAAAAATAATTCGGTAAATAAATTAAAGTGGAAATTTTATGTCCAGTTTTTTGTCAGTGAATGTCTCAAAGTTAGTCACCAAAAAAGAGATAAATAATTTCCCTCAAGGCAATTTTGAGATACATCGACCCTCTCAAAAGGTGCCTGCATACTTCAAATCTGCGCTTTTAGGGTCTGGTTTTCTTCTTTTTTTTTGATTTTTTTGATTTTCAATTCATTTTTTTTGAAAGAAAAAAAATGGCTACGTTTTTGCTGTTGAGATTCTTAAAATAGTTTTCTTGAGTGCTTTTCGAATTTTTTCCTCATCCGATCTGGTGAAATCTGAATTGAGCCAATCTAACTCTGTAGGGATAAACTCTACATACGACAACGAGTTTACAGTGGAGCTTTTCAAACTATTGAATGGATACTCTTCTCCACGTACGCAAAGACCGGCCAGAATCGGCATACGATAAAAGTATTTGTAGAGAGTGAGAAATGACGATTCATCGGAGACCAGGCATCCCTTGTACCTCCCTCCAAAAATGCGATTAATCCGGCCTGTCTTTTTTCGTATTTCAAAGCTTAGCTTTTTATTGAGGAAATACATGATTCGACCGATGTCTTCTTTCGGTGATGAGAGGAGAAGATAAAATTGATTCTTAATCATGAAGATCACAGCAATTTTCAGATCATATTCAATTTGAAGAAGCCTGAGGTTTTGTGTGAGGAGACTCCACATCTGATCATGAGATACATAAAAACCTTCCTCGTCATTCGATCTCACGGTAATGTGATAGTAACTTTTCCGGTCTCTTGGGAGAGGTTTTCTTGGCATTTCTTCAAATACTCCCTTTCGAGACAAAGACCAAATATAGGATTGGTTATTTGAGCGAAAATGCAATTTTGAAAGTGTGCAGGCACCCTTAGTAGCAAAAGTGTGCAGGCACCTTAGTAGGAGGCTTCGTCGCGGTAGATACAGCCGGCGGAGTTGAAGTCTCCGCTCGAGTGAGTGTAGCTCATCCAGAGGCGATCTGCATCGAAGACATCGAGAGGTCCCGCCTCAAGAGGTGTGATGGTTGGCTCAGAGGTGAAGTTGATTGCCGAATCGGTAACATCTGTCGCACCTGCCGTACCACTATTTGATACTCCGTGAGTCTTCAACACAAATTCTCCAGCGCCTGGGGTGTTTGCTTTGGCATGGCAGGTAACGAAGCTCTTCACCGAGGCGATCGGACCATATGAAGCTAACACATTCTTGATGCGCCCACTGGTGTAATTTGCAGAGCTGGCAAGTGATGGATTCGAAGGATTGAGAATTAGGGTATTAGTGACATTGGTGATGTTAACAAGTCTCAGCAAGAGCGTGACTTTGTAAATTTCACCCACGCCGGTTACTAGATCTTTTCTCACTCTGGCCTCTATGTTGGCCAAGTCCGGGAGGAGTCCTGGGTTATTGATTATTTGACTCGTCATGACTGCTTCAACAGAATTAGGAGCTGCGCATGCCTCTTGTCCAATTTGCGAGTTTGTGTCTTTATTCCATAAAGACGCGCATGTATTAGTAGACAATGACTTATACGTCATTAGTAATACAACCGAATCTATGTTGCCTATTTTTGATTTATCAAAATAGAACGATGGGAAATATGCAGGTATCGGTTTTGTCGCGGTGGCGGGGCCGGTTCCTAATGTCGCCAAAATTTTGTCGGCACCAAGAGCAATATTTGTTAGAGGAATTTGGATCTGAGTTTTTGTTGCACCTATCTGTCGCACCACAAGTCGCGCGGAAAAGATCGTAATGTTTTTCCCATTAGCTTGGAGATTTATGGCCGCCGTAGTGACGACGTTTGAGAAGATGGTGGATGTGTACAGTGTCGGCTGCGTCGTTAGCTTCGGAATTGAGACGGATGCCATGGGAGTAGCATTATTTGTAAGACTTATTGTTCCGTCGATAGTGGCATTCGTATTTGTGGCAACAACTTGGAGCTCGTAGCTGAGTGTTCCGTCGAAGTAACTAGTTCCGAAGTCGGTAGCTGCTCTTCGGTAATTGACGGAAGTATTGGGATCCCCTGTGTGATAGATCGGGGCCTGAATCAGGTCAAAGGCCGAAACCGTATCTTGATTGATAACTGGAATAACGTCGAAGGGGTCAGAATCGATTAGTAAGCCTCCGAGAGATGGGGTGGTCGCGCGAAGGCGAAAGCTCCCAGCAGTATTGATCTTAAGATTGTTATAAAAAAAAGTGTTCGTACTATTTCTAGTGAGAGTTCCAGAGAGGACTGCATTTTCTTCGTTATCCACAAGAGCGACAGTGACATTCATACTTACCGTTGAGGTGGGGTTACCGTATATGTCCGCAGTCTTCACAGTTGGGGTAGGATGAATCGTCGCTCCAACAGCATTTGAGCGAGGCATCTGTGTCCAGATAAGCTTAGATGCAGGTAGTCCAAAGACATTGAACGCAGCACTTTTGACAGAACTAATCGATCCTTGAGTGGCGATCATTTTATAGTTTGATCCCGCCCGTTCCATCCTGGCAGAGCTAAATTGTGCAAATCCCCCAGAGGGAACAATCGTACTACCAGTGGAAATCGAAGCGTCCCGAAACTCGGAGAAGTCATCGACGATCCTAATCACCACTGGGTTTAAATTTGTTGTACACAGGGAATTGTCAGCTTGCCGGAGCGATACTCGTGGGGCCGTTCCAAAAAGATTTCCAGCGTTCATGCTCGTGGGTTGCGTTTCCCAGACTATGGAAGTGACGGTACAAGACTGAGTTGTGAAATTGAAAGTTCTTTGTGTTGAGTTTATTCCGTCGCTTGCTGTAATTGTTACCGAAGAAGTTCCGTTCTGTGCTGCTGCAGGGGTCAGTGTCACAATACAGTTTGGAAGTGATCCACTAAAGACAATTCCGGAGTTCGGAAGGAAAGTTGTGTTTGAAGATGATCCGCTCATGCTGCCGGCGCAAGTTAAAACGTGGTTACTATCTGAAAGTGTGAACGGAACCGGGAGTGCAACTCCGACCGCTGTCGCTTGATCGGCAATCGTTGAAAGAACCGGCGGGGAATTCAGAGAAGTTGAGCTCACTAAAGAAACGACACTTGTCCCACCACCCACGGAATTGTTTGCGCGTACGCGAACGAAGTAGGTGACTCCGGGAGTAAGCCCCGTGACGGTGTAGGGAGAAGTCACACTCGTGAGGGTCGTAGTATAGGTTCCAGATACAGTTCCCAACTGAACATCGTAAGTCGCAGCACCACTTGCGGCACTCCAACTGAGCCCAAGAGTGGTAGACGAGTTGGCCGTCAACGACGAGATCACGGGTTTAGCGATTGGTTGTTTAAAGACTTCAGAAGAAAGAGCGGAGACTGCGCCGTTGGATGCGACGACGGCGTAGTAATATGTTGTTCCGTTTAAAGGAGTGTTATCGACGTAGCTGTTTGTTCCCACACCACTTGCAAGAAGAAGGAGAGATCCTGAAGTCGTCCCGCGGAAAACTCTGTAACTGGTTGCTCCGCTCACTCCCGGCCATGAAAGGGATACACTCCCCGAGCTGCCCGTCGCTGCAAGTCCAGTAGGGGCGGCAGGAGCAGTCTTCTGCGAAACCTCGGCCGTATTCACTGAAGCATTAGAAAGGTTTCTTGCCGTGACGATGATGAAGTAATTGGTATTGGCCGTCCTGCCAGTGATTGTGTAGGGCGAAGTCACGTTCCCATAAGTCGCTCCGTAGGTACCACTCACAGTTCCGATTTTCACATCGTAGATCGTCGCACCGGAAGTAGCTCCCCAGCTCACCTGGATCGTTGAGGAGGTCGCGGTTGTATTAGAGACCACGAAGGCACCGATTGTGCTCATCGTGACTTGGTTTGAATTAGCGGATTCAATTCCGTTAAAGGCGCGGATCACGTAGTAGTAAATGGTTCCGTTCACAGTGGTCGTATCATTATAGGTCAGTGCCGCCACACCACTAGCGATCTGTGAGTATGGTCCCCCGTTCGAAGTTCCGCGGTAAACGTTATAGTTCGTAGAACCAAAGACCGCGGGCCACGTGAGAGTGGCACTAGTGGAGCCGACAACGGCAAGTCCAGTCGGAGAGCTAACGGCAGTTATTGCGTTCCGTTCATTGGAGCTCATATTTGTTCCGGCACCCACAGCGTTTACTGCGCGGATTGAAATGAAGTAAGTCGTATTCGGTGAGAGACCCGTAAGAGTGTACGTTGTTGAAGCGATTCCGGTTACAGATGCGAGATACACACCAGTCGATGTTCCATAGCGGACTTCATACGTCGCTGCACCGGCGGCACTTCCCCAGGTGAGATTAATCGATGAAGAAGAAGCAGGTGTCGCCGCAGTTAGCGAGAACGAAGCGATGGGACGGATACTGACTTCCGACGCCGCGGATTCAGCACCATTGTTAGAAGAGACGCCGTAGAAATAAGTCGTTCCGTTGGCGACAGTTGTATCTAAGTAATTGTTCGTGGCAACAGAGCTTGCTAAAAGTGAGAGTGATCCGGAGGTTGTCCCGCGGTAAATTTTATACGAAGACGCACCTGAAACAGCAGTCCAGGTGAGAGCGACGTTGCCTGGAGTTGCTGAAGCACTAAGACCCGCTGGGCGAGCGAGTGAAGAAGGTCGAGAGACGCAGCGGAACCCAATTCTTGAGCCACCCCCACTCCCCTGGTTCAAAGTGACCGTGAAAATCCCAGAGGGCGACAGGCCATAGCTAAAATCGCCACCGCGAATCGTAGCGCCGCCGGTTCCACCAAAAAGTTGCCCTAGTCCATAATTTGAGTTGTAGTTGGCGGCCGTCACACTCGCTGGATTAGCAGGCTTAAATTGTGCTGCTGAAAGCCCCGCACACGAGAGGGCAGGGAATTGATTCCAAGTGGCGATACAGTTTGTAGGTCCAGAGGTAAGCACGCCCGCTTGGGTCCAGTTCGCCCACTCGGCGGCGTTTCCAGAAAAATCCCAGATGACTTGACCATTTGAGAGGATGTGAGTTCTTTTTTGCTCCCAACCCAAACCATTCGCTTGTCCTGAGTTATTACCGGTTCCATTATAAGGGTCACTCGTATTAGCGACAGCAAGAGTTGAGAACGGGGTGATATCGGAGTGTCCGCGATTGAGCCCGCCACTACCCACGACACCACTTGACCAGTTGGCGGGGGTTTTTTCAATTTCATGAGCGAGGGTCATCCATTCAGGATTTGAAATCAAATCATGAGTTGGCCCGAGATTGGTACACGCAGCTTTATCACTCTGTTGAGAAATGTTTACCCAGGGAGTTCCTGCAGCTTGAGAAATGGCAAGTGAGCCAACGTCTTTCATTTCAAACTGAGCGACACAGAAAGCATCCATCACACCAAGGCTTGGGTTGGCAGGGACGGTCGCATAATTGCTTGGGCATGACAGGCCTGTAGCGGCAGTTATTGCGTTCAGTTCATTGGAGCTCATATTTGTTCCGGCACCCACAGCGTTGGCGGCGCGGATTGAAATGAAGTAAGTCGTGTTCGGTGAGAGACCCGTAAGAGTGTACGTTGTTGAAGTGATTCCGGTCACAGAGGCGAGATAGACACCAGTCGCTGTTCCGTAGCGGACTTCATAGGTCGCTGCACCGGCGGCACTTCCCCAGGTGAGATTAATCGATGAAGAAGAAGCTGCTGCCGCCGCATTTAGCGAAAACGAAGCGATGGGACGGACACTGACTTCCGCAGAGGCCTGGGAATCAGTACCGTTATGAGAAGCAACGGCGTAGAAATAAGTCGTTCCGTTGGCGACAGTTGTATCCACGTAGGTATTACTTACGGGGCTTCCCATCAGTGAGAGTGATCCGGAAGTTGTCCCGCGGTAAATTTTATAAGAAGAAGCTCCTGAAACAGCATTCCAAGTCAGAGCGACGTTGCCTGGAGTTGCTGAAGCACTAAGACCCGCTGGAGCAGCGAGTGAAGAAGGTCGAGAGACGCAGCGGAACCCAATTTGCGTGCTTGATGAGAGGCTAGGAATATTGTTTAAATGGATCGTGAACGCACCGGCGTTCGAAGCATTGCTCCAATCGCCACCGCGAGCCGTAGCGCCGCCGGTTCCACCAAAAAAATACCCTAGTCCATAATTTGAGTTGTAGTTGGCGGCCGTGACACTCGCTGGATTAGCAGGCATATATTTTGCTGCTGAAAGCCCCGCACACGAAACGGTAGGGAATTGAGTCCAGTTGCCAATACAGTTTGTAGGTCCAGAGGTAAGTAGGCCTCCTAGGTTCCAGTT
>CANETG010000111.1 GCA_947440875.1 Bacteriovoracaceae bacterium | reverse complement strand
TCATCAAAGAATATGATCCGAGTGCGGAGGATGAAGGTAAGAAAACGGCGCTACCATTTATCATTCTGGTGGTGATCTTTCTTGCTCTCTTTTTATTCGATGACTTCGCACCCAAGGGTTCCCCTCAGACAGGGGGCACGGCGCGCTCGGGTCCGATCGAAATGACTTCCGCTGAAGATGCCAATATTAGAAAAAGAAGAGCGATTGAGGACAAGCAGACGAAAGAGAAGCTGAACGATATTTTTAACAGAGGTTTAAGAGAATACCGAGAAGGGAACTACTTCCGCGCAATTCATGAGTTTAATCTGGCACTTATTATTGCCCCCCAGGACTCTCAAGCTGAGTTCTACCTCCGTAAGTCCAAGGAAGAATTAGATAATGCCATCACCTCTTATATCCAAAAGGCGCAAAGAGATGAATCTTCGATAAAATATAAGAGTGCCATCGTTTCCTATTGTTCCATTATTAGGCTCCTTTACAGTACTCCAGATGATCTAAGATTTAAGAATGCCGAAAAGAAAATAAAAGACCTCGAAGCAAAACAAGGAATGGAAGAGGGTGAGACTAGCTGTCTTAAAAAACAACGTACCAATTGATACGGTCCTGGTGGAGACACCTGACGAATCAGAAACGTACGAAATCTACGTGGGACGGGCAGAAGACTGCCATGTGAGGATTGATGATCCTCTCATTTCACGTCATCATTTTGTGATCGCAAACGATCGCGACGGTTGGTATTGCCAAAAAATGACAAAGCTCGGTACCGTGACGGTGAATGGAAAAGAAGCACAGAAAAGTAGTTTGCGAAGTGGTGATGAAATTAAATGCGGAATCTACTCCGTACTCGTTTCCGAAATCGGCGTCGCGCGGATAATGCCACAAACGAGCGAGTTTAAATCTTCCCATACTGTTTCGGTGGCCTCTGTTGCGACTGAGTCAATGGCACCCACGAGACCTGTTGAGACCTATCAGGACGAATCGTTAGAATTAAATGACCAAGAATTAGCACCGGAAGAAAATTTTTCGAACGAGCTGGAAACAGACCAAGCATTAGACCAAGGGAACGCTGATTTTATTCAGGAAGGTTCTGAAGAATTATCTGCCGCAGAAATGGTAGCAGAGGAATCAGAATTTGGCGGTGATGTGGTTGCTCAAGATGAATTTGGAATGGCAGCACTTGAACCCGAAGAACGGACTCGTGTTGATCAAAGCTTCGTTAATTATGAGCTTATACTTTTCGGCGAACATGCTCCGTATGATCGGTACGTGATCACTGAAGCCGAAACTTTCATCGGAAGAGATCCGAAGAAATGTCTTATTGTTCTCAGTGACCCCGAAGTATCGACTGTTCATTCCGTGCTTAAAAAGAACGGAAGTATGGTCCTTTTAGAAGACCTCAATTCTTCTAATGGAACCATTCTCAACGGTGAACGGATCAATAGGTCTGCTGTTATGCCAGGTGATGAATTCGTCATTGGAAGCACGAGTTTTACCCTCCAGGTAAAATCAGACCTCATGAATGCCGAGCGTGATCGCCTCATGCCTGTTGAACAGGGTCAAATGATTGAGACGGAAGAAATTGAAGAAGAGCTTGTTGAAGCTGGTGAAATTGACGGAACTTTTGATTCTAATGCCCCAGTTGAAAAATCAATCATCAAAAGAATTTGGAAAAATCCAGACTCGAGAAAAAAACTCATCTACGTACTCGTTTTTGCGACGATATGTTTTGTCATTTTCTATGAGGAAACTCCTGAAATCGAACAACAGCCCCAGAAGAAAATTGCTCCGCAGACAGCGGCTGCCAATAAAAAACCAAAACTAAATCTTTCGAAAGAGCTCGAGCAGAAACGAAACACTGACTACGAACTCGGAGTCTCGGCCTTTGAAGCTTCAGACTTTAACCGAGCGGATCCACTTTTTAAAACAGTCTTCTCAATCGATCCGGACTATAAAAACATAGGCTCTTACTTAAAACAGACCAAAGAGGCAATTAGGCAGATAGCAGAACTTGAGCAGCAGAGGCGTGAAGAAGAAGAAAGGATCAAGAGAAAGAAAATCGTTGATGAACTTCTCACGAAAGCCCGGGAAGCAGTAAAAGAAAGACAAATCCAATTGGCGGAGAGTTTCTTTTCACAGATCACCGAAAAAGATCCAGAGAATATCGAAGTTCAGCAATTGAAATTAGAACTCGAATCTTGGCAGAGAGAAGAAGAAAGAAAAGCTGCCGAAATCGCAGCAAAAGAAGCTTCTCGAAAACGAATGGTTGAGGCGCTCACCCCAGGGAAAACGCTCTACCTCAAAAAAGATTGGTACAAGGCGATCGTGAAGTTGGAAGATTTTCTTCGGAAAAAAGGAATGGATGAGGATCTCGTGAAAGAAGCGAGTGATATGCTTAGCGATTCACGGAATGAACTTACTTCTGAGCTGGGCCCGGTGATTGGAAAAGCTCGATCTCTGAAAGAAGGTCAAGATCTGAAAGCTGCGTACGAGTCTTTTCAAGAAGTCTTAAAGCTCGAACCGACAAATGCTGAAGCCTTAAACGAGGCAGATGAAATTAAGAGTCTCCTGGAAAGTCGTTCAAAAAAAGTTTATCGCGAAGCGATCATTGCGGAGTCTTTGAGCCTTTTTAATGATGCCAAAGAAAAGTTCCAAGAAGTTCAACAGATTTCACCGTCGGATAGTGATTACTACAAGAAAGCTTCTGAGAAGCTAAAAAATTATTTGGAGTAAGGATGCGACTCAAAGCCTACGCAGCACAAACTCACCAAGGGCCCTATCTTCAAGTCAATGAAGACGGTTACGATTTTGACTTTGATCATGAACTCTTTATGATTTTTGATGGTTTCGGTGGATCAGGTGTCGGTGATCGTGCCATTGAAAAGCTCAAGCATGACATCCGTTATTTTTACAGTGAACTGTCGCGGGATCCGAATGCGACCATGCCTCTTTATCACAATCCGAGAAATCTCCTTGAAGGGAATGCGGTAACGAATGCTCTTTTGAACGCTCATATTAATCTTCTGAAAGAAAATTTCTCGAAGCCGGTTAATCAGAGAGCGGGAGCTAGTGCTCTTGTTGCGGTGAGAGCAGAGAGTCTTCTTATCTTAGTGGGTGTGGGGAACTGCACGGCTTACCATTTTCGTCAGGGCGCACTCACGAAGGTCCTGATGGAAGATACCTGGCGACTCTTGGCCCAGGATCAAACGACTTGGAGATTTAAGAGCTCTCCGATGAATGCCGTGGGAATGTATCCTGAACTAGGTCAGACTTTGCGTGAGGTTCGTTTAATCGAAGGGGATAAGATTCTCTTTCTTACCGATGGAATTTACCCGCACTTAACTGACGATGAGCTTCTCTATGTGATGAATAAAAATGCACCGGATGCGCAAGAGAGAGTGAATAGCTTACTAAAACTATCCAACACTCGAGGGAACCTGGATAATCAAACAGCAATGATTCTCGAGTTTTAAAGTTTTTTTCGTTCCCATTCAGTCACCGCGGCATTTATACTTTTCATATGAACCACCAAGTTTTGCTGGCAGATGACAGCATTACCATCCAAAAAGTTATCAAAATCACATTGGCCAACCAGCCATATGATATTACTGAATGCTCATCAGAGGACGAGTTGTTTCAAAAACTCACTTTGGTTCAGCCCAAAATTGTCTTTCTTGATTTTAACCTTTCTGAAAAATACTCTGGCTACGATCTTTGTTCGAAAATTCTTTCTCTGGTTCCTTCGACAAAGATCCTTCTCCTCCTGGGCACCTTCGATACTGTTGATGATTCCGCGATGGAGAAATGTGGAGCGGCAGATAAAATTGTCAAGCCATTCGATTCCAATAAGTTCATCTCGATCTGCCGGCAGATGATCGAATCGTTCAATGAGTATGAGGAGCTTCCTTACCCATCTGAGAAAACGGATAAGTTTTTAATTGAAGGTCTAGAAGATCAATGGCAAATGAGTCATGCGAATGATCCGTTTGTGCAAGCGGGCGAACCTCCCAAAGTAGAACCGACATCTCCAATGATTGCCAACGCTCTCAATCAGGAAATCAATGATTGGGGGATGAGTGTTCCGGCAATAATTGGAGCGGATTCAGCTTCTCCCATGGAACTTCCGCCAGTGATCGCTCAAGTGGCTTCCACTAAAGTTGAGGCCCCTGTAGCAAATATTCATTCACAAAAATTTCCAGAGAATACAGATCTTGATTACCCAACGCTGGAAAATTTTGCAAAACCTGAAGTGAAAGAAGAAAAGCCAGCGGTTAAAAAACCGATGCTTGTTCCGATTGAGAGTTTAAAGAATGATCTTGAGTTGGAACTCGAAGGGAATTACGTTGAAGAGAAAACGGATATCGGTTCTCTCGAAGCTCAGATTCATGATGAAGTTGCCGAAGATCTTTGGCACGCCGATGAGTTCGAAGATTTAAAACAGCAAGTTTCTTCTAAGATTGAAGAAATGAAATCTGGCTTCCAGCCCTCGCGGAATGACTTTGATGAGTCTCTTTTCAAGCCACTCGATGATTCGGAGTCCATTACGTGGAACGATGTGAATTCTGATATTTTTGCCAAGCCTAAGTTTGAACCGACGGTGACCACCACAGTCCTGAACTCACATGAGATCATGGGACAGCTTAGGACCGAGATGGAAGAACTTGTGAAAAAGTATGTCAAAGAATACATGGATGATATGTTCAGAAAAAATGTCGAAAAGATTTCTTGGGAAGTGATTCCTGATCTGGCGGAAAATCTTATCCGCCAGGAACTCAGTAAGATCGCTGATAAAATCATCAGTCAGACTAAATAATCCTTAGAGTTCCATTGAAGATCTTTTTGTCCCCTGCTTTCGTACTAAGTATCGCCTCTCCGAATTCTCCGAGTCCCTTAAAAATTCCTTCGAAAACGTCTTTTCCCTCGGAAATAGTCACTGCTTTTCCCACGTGACAACAGCGAAGTTCCCAATCTCTGCGCAAAGCTTCAGTGTGTGTATACCGTTGCGTGAGAATATACTCTGCTATTTTTAAACTCCAAGCTTTCTTATCTAGCTCAAAAGAGCTGGGGTAAACTCCGCCAAAAAGTGGGTCATCTGAGAAGAGATTGATACCGATTCCAGCGATGAGCCTGGAATCTCCTCCCTGAACGAGAATGCCTCCACATTTTTTCTTATTCAAGTTCCACAGATCATTTGGCCACTTAAGTCCTAATTTCATTCCTTCGAGTTCAAAAAATTGAGCGACGAGAAGAGAAATTTCAAGGGCCGTAAAACTCATTGTTTGATGAGGCTTCACTTCAAGTGAAAAACATAATGTGCCTGGCAAATCTTCCCAAGTATTTTGCCCCCGGCCTCTCCCTTTCACCTGCTTATTTGTACTTACCAGTAAAGTTTCGTTCACTGCTCTGGTTTGTTCTTTGAGAACATCTTGTGTAGAATCACAAACGTCTAAATGAATATGCTTAATCACTGAGGTTTCCTATGTCACTCATCAAACGTGAAACACCACGTCCCATCAAGTTTACACCATCTATCAATCCTTATGCACATGGTTCGGTCTTGGCCGAATTCGGAAATACAAAAGTTCATATCACTGCATCTGTTCAAGAATCTGTTCCTCCTTTTCTCAAAGGCAAGGGTCAGGGGTGGTTGACTGCGGAGTACGCGATGCTGCCTTCTTCAACGCACACACGCTCAGACCGAGAAAGAAAAGGTCCGTCAGGAAGAACCCAAGAAATTCAGCGCCTGATCGGTCGTGCTCTTCGATCGGTGGTTGATCTGAATAAGCTCGGTGAACGAACAATCATGCTCGACTGTGATGTCATTGTCGCTGACGGGGGAACGAGAACGACTTCTATCTCTGGGGCCTACATTGCTCTTGAGATGGCAGTGAGAAAACTCATGAGAGACGGTCTACTGAAAGAAAATCCTATCCGTGAAGGGCTTGCCGCTATTTCGATTGGGATTAGTAAAACCGGAGAAATCATCGCTGATCTCAATTACGAAGAAGATTCTTCCTGTGGGACAGATATGAACATTGTGATGACTTCGAATGGAAAATTCGTAGAAGTTCAGGGAACTGCTGAGGGCGCACCATTTTCTATGGAAGAACTTCAGGCGTTGCTCTCGTGCGCCCAGAAAGCTCTGACCATTGTGATGAAAGAACAGCGGTCGATCCTGGATAAGATTTGAAGACTTTTCTTCTCGCTTCTGGAAATAAACACAAAGCTGAAGAGTTCAAAGAATTATTTCATGGTCAGTTGATTGTGAACGCATCTCCTGGAACTCTGGAAGTGGATGAGACGGGAAAAACTTTTACGGAGAATGCTCTCCTAAAAGCAAAAGCTTATTTTGAAGTCTATAAAGTTCCCACACTCGCGGATGATTCGGGCCTGATCCTCGATGCCTTTCCGGAACTCCTTGGGGTCCGAAGTGCCCGCTTTGAACCAGAGTTAAAAGATTACTCACAAAAATGTGACCGTATTTTAGATCTCTACCGCGAAAAAAATCCACCGACGAGAAATGCCTATTTTGTTTGTGTTCTTTGCTTCTATTTTTCTCAGGAAGAATATTATTTTTTTGAAGGCCGTGTTCATGGAACAATAGGTGAGAAAATTTCGGGTGTTGACGGCTTCGGATACGATCCGATTTTCATTCCTGAGAGAAAAGAAAATGATGGCGCTACATTGGCCGAACTACCGGTATGGAAAAACGAGTTTTCGCACAGGGCAAAAGCCTCGCGCACGGCCCTGGCCTTCTTCCAACAGTCGAAAGATCTTTCAGTTTAGGGAGTTTGGCCCGTGTTTCCGTGAAGTAATCATGGACAAATTCTCGAGAATGCCTTAAAAATATGGGTCTCATAAATGATCGGGGTGTAGCGCAGTCTGGTAGCGTATCTGCTTTGGGAGCAGGTGGTCGTTGGTTCGAATCCAATCACCCCGACCACTTTTTTTAGCTATTTTATCTTTTTGCTAATTACAAATTTAATTAACCCAATACCTTTTGGACATTGATCAACTGCTCGAACAGAAGTTAACTTGGGACATGGTTAAATTTAAAGCATTAAAAGAGAAGTTCTTCTTCTTTCCCCTTTCATACATAATTTTCCACACTGTCACGTACGGAGTATTTTTCATCTGGATGTGGCCACAACCATCAGGTCATTATTCAAATTTTGGCAGTGGTAACCTTGTCTGGTTTTCTGGCCACTATTGGGTCAATTGGGCGACCTTTTGGGTGCTTTACTACTTTGCCTATAGAAAGAGGAAATTCAAATTGGCCTTCTGTTATATTCTGGCCATTCTGGCTGAGTTCATTTTGATTAACATTGAAACTGTGGTTGGAGGCTTAGAGGGCGTACCTTTGGCATCAGCCGATTATGAATTTTTTATTACGAGGTTGCATTTTGTTAATTCTGAGACGAGAACGGTGATTCATTATAGTCTCCTCTTAGCAAGTGCTCAGTTTCTAATGGGTCTGCTCAGAAAAAAAGAGGTTCGGCTCGAGCATGTGGGATGATATTTATAAGCCCAATAAGGCAGAAAAACATTTGATGGACAAAGATCCAGAGAGTTCAAGAATTGCAATAGAATCTGCTTATCTTGCCCAAACAATATGGCTTTGGTTGAGCCCTTGATGTCAGTGATGATGACCGACCAGTCTGAAGGCAATTCTCTAAAATGAATTTCATTGGTGAAATCATGAAATGTGGGGAAGGGTTTTAGGTCGAGAAAAAAGTCTTGAGAATTCATCTCAAAATCATACAGTAATCAAATACGAAAGGTAGACCCAAAAGTAAAACGTAGCTTCAAAACACTAATACCAGCGCTTCACCATTCGAATAGTATGACCTCTAAGTTCAGAAATATATAAATTCCCAGCTGTATCAAAAGTTAGGCCCTCTGGTCCCGCGAGTGTCACAGGTAAGTTGATCGGATCAAGCCCACCTCCGTAACCCATACCCATTCCTTCTTGTTCCGTGTAGCCTTGCATCCGCCCTCGGAAATAGTTGGAGACAGATAAATCGGGAGTGTTTTTATTACCGACATAGAGGCTAAGGGCGCTATTAGCGCGAGAATAACAGGTAACGGCCATTAAACCGGGCGCATTCGGGCTAGAGTACTGGCCACTACTAATACAAACCTGCTCCGTTGAAACCGCTATAGCATTGGCCAGGTTCGGCTGAATGGACAAGCTCAAATTTGAGACTGATTGTGCTGCGACCACTGTTCCCAAAATAGAGCGAGG
>CANETG010000110.1 GCA_947440875.1 Bacteriovoracaceae bacterium | reverse complement strand
TTCGTTTACTTTCGCTCGCAGAAGAAGTGCCTTTTCTTCCGCATGGGATGGTTCAGGCGACGGAAGATCTTCGTCTTCGTTACCGTTACCTGGATCTTCGTTCGAAACGACTGCAAGACATTCTTTCTCTTCGATCGAAGTCCGTGAGAAAAGTACGTGAATCTCTTTACGCTCTTGATTTCATCGAAGTCGAAACACCGATTCTTTATAAGACGACCCCCGAAGGTGCTCGCGACTACATCGTTCCGTCACGAGTCCACCCCGGAAAAGTTTACGCTCTTCCTCAGTCTCCGCAGACCCTGAAGCAGCTTCTGATGATCGCGAACACAGATAAATACTTTCAAATTTGTCGCTGCTTTCGAGATGAGGATCTGCGCGCTGACCGCCAGCCAGAGTTTACTCAGATCGATATCGAAGTTTCCTTTCCGACGCTTGAATACATGAAGAATCTTGCGACCCACGTCGTGAAAGGTGTGTTCGACATGGCACCGGATTTCGAAATGAAATCTATTTCCTACGACGAAGTGATGAAAGATTACGGATCGGATAAACCCGATGTGCGTTTTGGTCTGAAACAATTTGTCGTCACTGATTTATTTAAAACATCAAACTTCACAACATTTTCGGAAGTTGCGGCAGCTAAATACGGCATGGTCAAAGCGATGTTCATCCCTGCGACGATGGGGACACTCGCTCGTAAAGAGATTGATGCGCTCGTTGAGATCGTTAAGCCATACGGCGGTAAAGGTGTGGCGTGGTTCAAGGTCGAAAATGGTGCTGTCACGGGTGGAATCTCGAAATTCGTAGATGCAGGTCTCTTGAGTACGCTGTCGGACCGCGCGGTCGCCCAAGGAAATCCGAAAGGGGATGGTTGGTTTTTCTTTACGGCCGATAAAAATGAAAACATCGCCCATGACTGTGCGGATGCTTTAAGAAGACATTTCGGTAAAACTTTTAATCTCATCAACCCTGATATCTACGCCTTCCTTTGGGTCTATGATTTTCCGCTCTTTGATTACGACGCTGAGGCCAATACTCTACACGCCAAACATCATCCGTTCACGCGACCTAAAGATGAAGACGTAGAACTTTATTTCTCGACTGATAAATCTAAAATTAAAGATGTGAAGGCCTATGCCTACGACATCGTCTGTAATGGATACGAAATCGGTGGTGGCTCCATGAGAATTTTTGATAACACTCAACAATCAAGAATGTTCGAGCTCCTTGGCTTCACTCCGGAAGAAGCTCAACATCAGTTTGGTTTCTTCATCGAGGCACTGAAATACGGCACTCCTCCTCACGCAGGAATGGCCTTCGGAATGGATCGGGTCACGATGCTTCTGGCCAAGACTGATTCTATCCGTGATGTGATTGCATTTCCCAAGACGGCTTCGGCGACAGATCTCATGGCAAGCTCTCCCTCGCGACCGA
Source organism: Bacteriovoracaceae bacterium (assembly GCA_947440875.1). Lineage (GTDB taxonomy): Bacteria > Bdellovibrionota > Bacteriovoracia > Bacteriovoracales > Bacteriovoracaceae > Peredibacter. Next base: position 6,839 of record CANETG010000110.1, on the reverse strand, counting down.
ATCCTGCGCAGACCAAGGAGCTTGGATTTCAGTGGCTTAAAGAAGAATAGTGGCAGGCTTAATGGTCACTACGGTCTGAAGAGAATTTCACTGCCTCGGAATTCATTACCGCAGAAACTTTGCTCGAGTCCTTTATAAGGGTGAGCGCTTGAAAGTCTTCTGAGAGCGGTAAAATTAAGTTGCCTGAAAATGAACTTTTTCTTAATCTCAATGCATGAATTACACTCAAGTTGTTGGTTGGTCTGTTCACGGAAGCTCAGGAATTTTGGGGCCTCTTTATTCTGATCCGAGAGGCACGGCTTATTTCCTTGATGTTGAAACGGGTGTTTTCCTGAGAGTCGATTACTCGAAAATGAATATTTGTCTCGACTTGTTTATCAAGTAAAACCAACACCGGCTAAGCTGCTTTCACAAATTTTTCGTCACCCCCATCCTCAGTTCTCGTGACTATCGTTCTCACATCGGGGATTCCTACTTCCTTTAAAGTAACGAGTTCTAACCAAAGATGGTCATGGGCAACGATCGATGGCTCAAAACCTTTCGTGGCAAATCCCAAAGATGCGTAGGTTGCCAGTGTTTTCAGTGTCCAGAGAAGAGCTTCATGGAAATTATGTTCTTTGATTCGGACTCTGCACCTCATCATCTTCATGCCCCATGTCTGTCCGTGGTTCATGAAATAGCAGGTAAAAAAATAGGTCATTGCAAACGCCGTGAACGTGAAGCCGGCGGCCGGCGAAAAATTCACCGTGTCCCAAGTGCTACTAAGTTTTCCAGTGCCCAAAAAAGTTTGAAAAGTAGTTTTAAATAAATAGGTCGCGGTGGCATTGATCCAGACCAGTAGCCAGAAATCAAGAAAATGGGCCATGAGAAATTTTCCCACGTAACTTTTTAAAAGTGCTGGATGCAACTGAGATGAAGGTATCTTGATTTCTTTTACTGCAAAGTCGGAGAGATTGTAGGGGGCCATGTTTACCTCGTCTGTCATATCGGTAAACTGGCCCCGGATGTGAGATTAAACCGGAAGAACCCTGGTTTTCATTTCATAGAGTTTTTGAAGTGCCTGAATCGGTGTCAGATTATGGAGATCCAGATCCATCAGGTCTTGCTCCAGATCGATTAGATGAGGAGGAAGACCTTGTCCGGCGTGAAAGAAACTTAACTGGTCTGGTACTGCGGGGTTCTGGATGAGGTCCTTCCCGACGTTACTCTGCGACTTCTCGAGTCCTTTTAAAATTTCACGCGAGCGTTTGAGCACTTCTTTCGGAAGCCCCGCGAGCTCTGCCACGTGGATCCCAAAACTCTGAGTCGCACCCTGTTCGATGAGCTCATACATGAACTGAACTTTTCCATTTTTCTGCTCGGTTCGGACAGTGAAGTTTTTCGCTCCCGGAAGACTTTCCACAAGCTCAATTAATTCATGATAGTGAGTCGCAAAGAGTGTCAGCGATTTCTTTTTCACGAAGTGTTCGACGAGTGCCCACGCAATTGACAGACCATCGTAGGTTGAAGTTCCACGTCCAATCTCATCCAGAATAATCAGAGATTTCTCGGAAGCATGGCGAAGAATCTCCGCCGTCTCGGCCATCTCGACCATGAATGTCGACTGTCCTCTGATGATGTCATCGGAGGCACCTAGGCGAGAAAAGAGGTAATCACAAATACCAAGCTCAGCACTCGCGGCAGGAACAAAAGAGCCCAGCTGAGCGAGGTACTGAATGATGGCGACCTCTCTCATGACGGTTGTTTTTCCTGCCATGTTGGGACCAGTAATTAAACCGAAATGAGAATTCTCATCCAGAGTGATCGAGTGGGTGACAAAACTATCGCGGATATTTGCTTTTATGAGAGGGTGCCAAGCTCCCTGAACTGAAACTTTTGTTTTACTCAGCTCAAAAGTCGGACGGACAAAGTTCTCTTGCAGTGCCGTCCACGCGAGTGCTTGGAAAACATCTATTTGAGCGAAGCGTTTGGCGACGTCGAGAAGAAGGTGCGCGTGATCGGCGATGTTCCGGCACATCCCTTCGAAAATTTCTTTCTCAAGCTTCATGAGCTTATCGAGCGCCGTCGTCACATCTTTTTCAAACGCTTCGAGCTCCGAAGTCACATAGCGCTCGTTATTGACGAGCGTCTGTCTTCTCTGGAAGGTCTTCGGAACTTTAGACAAATGGGAGTTTGAAATCTCAATGAAGAAGCCGGAGATATTGTTGTGCTTTATCTTGAGATTACCGATCCCGGTACGACTCCGGTACTGCGTTTCAAGTTTCAAAATTTCGTCGGACGCTGAATTTGAAAGCTTCGCCAACCGATCGCGCTCTTTTGAGGCTCCTGATTTGATGAGATTTCCTTTGTCGGCGTGGGCCCCCATTTCATCACTGATCGTTGCCCTGATTTCAGAGGCCAATGAAGTCAGATAATCGGTGTCTTTTTTCGGAAGTTTTTGAAAAAAAGTAAGCTCGTTTTCCTTCAGTAGGTTTTCAACCGTGGCAAATATTTCGAGAGCCCCGGCCATGTTCAGGATATCTCCTGCGACTGCTTTTCTTGTTGAGATTTTGGCCATGATCCGGTCGATGTCGCGCACTCCTTCGAGTTCACTGCGAAGATTTTTCATCGCCTCAGGAGTCTTGGTTAACTGCCCCACGAGATCGAGACGCTTTTCAATCGTCACAGAATCGCATGATGGACTTTGGAAAAAGTGACGAAGGTAGCGCGAGCCCATGGATGTTTTTGTTTTGTCCATGAAACCTAAGAGGGAATTCGCTGCGGTTTCGCGGGAGCGAGGAAAAATCTCAAGCCCGGCGAGAGTGGAGAAAGTCACTTTCATCGTCTCGTCGTTATTGATGAGACGAAATGGTCGCAGATGGCTCACACGTTCTATCGTCTGTGTCGAAGAAACGTAGTAAGAAAGTGCTCCCAGCGGAGAAAGAACATCGAGGTGACTCTGGATGATTCCATCTCTTTGGTAAGTGGGAATGAGTTTCTGGATATAAAACCCTGTGTGCTTTTCATCGAAGTACTCTTGAGACAGATGAGTTTTGAGAGCGCCAATTGATTGGAGGTATTCTTCAACCAGGGGGTATTTTTCCCACTGACCAAGGTACGCGATGAATTCCTTCGGGCGGATCATGAGCAGTTTTTCACAGTACTCTTCGATCGACTTAAAGGTCACGCCGAAAAAATCACCGGTGGTGAAGTCGAGAAGAACGAGAGTGAAAACGCCATCTTTCACAAAACCCGAAGCGATGAATTTATTTTCTGAAGTCGTTCCTCTATCAAGATCGTAGGGAATACCAGGGCTCACGATTTGACTGACTCCGCGTTTTACAATTCCCTTGGCTTCTTTGGGATCTTCTAGTTGCTCGCAGATCACAACTTTTTTTCCGAGATTTGAAATTCGGTCTACATAAACGGCCGCTGCGTGATGGGGAATGCCCGCCATCGGAATCGGAACGTCGCCAAGTTTTCCTCGGTTCGTGAGGGAGATATTCAATAACTTCGCTGCTTCACGCGCGTCTTCAAAAAACATCTCGTAAAAATCCCCCATGCGGAACATGAGAAGGATATCGGGATAAAGCTTTTTAACCGCGTAGTACTGCTCCATCATAGGAGTTAATTTCACACCTTGAGCAACAAGCTCAGCGAGAGTGCTGGAGACGGGAAGTGATTGATTTTGCATTAGGAAAAAGTACCAAAGTCCGACTAAAAACGTCATCTCTTTTCCCCTTACTTAGCCCAGGGAAACTTTTGATAACTACCGGGAATTGTGACGGAGGAGTAGAATGAAATGATGATGAGGAATCCGCGTTCAACAATTATTATTTTGAGTTATGTCGCTAGCAATATTCTTGTTATCTCGATTGCCTGGAACTCAAAAAGTTCAATCGAGACCCTTCCCACTTATGCAGGAACGATTGCTCCTGAATACACCTTGATTGAAAATCTTGATTACTTTCACGTCAAGGATAGTCTTCCGCAGATGTCTCTTTCTGCCACGAAAATGAAATCTCAGGGGCAGGAGTTAGCTGAATTTGATTCCCCCGTAGGGATTTATAATCAGCCCGCGCGAAACACCACTTTGAAGTACCAGGCAAACAGTGGAGTTTACCGGAAGGCAAAGGACAGTCTTCTCCTTGAAGGAAATGTAAAAGCTTCATCTGATGACGGTACCTACGAAGCGGAGCGTGTGAAATATTCTTTTAAAAAAGATCTCATTCAAGCAACTGGGAATGTGAAATTTTCTGGCCTCGATCAAAAATCCGGAGATCAACTCAAGATAAATTCAGATCGCATGAAAGCGCGTCCCCAACTTAAGCAGAGCGCCTTTACCGGTTCAGTCAACGGGGTCCTTCAGCGCAAACGTCAGTACGAAGGTTCCATGAATTTTAAGTCTCGGGAACTTACTCTTGACGGAATTCAGTCGCTTGCCCACCTAGAAGGCGAAGTTTATATGAAGCGGGACAACTACCGTATAACCGCTGGAAAAGCTGATATCTACTTAGAGAACTTCAATAAATCACTCAAGTATTTCGTCATGAATGACGATGTGAAAATGACGGAATCTCTAAGTAGTCCACAGACTGGATTAACGGAACGAAAGGCTTTTGCTGAACGACTCGAAGGCTTTGGGCGAGAAGAGAAAATGGTTCTCTCTGGTGCCCCGCGAGTGGAGCAAGGGACTGATGTGATAAAGGGTTATCGCATTACGGTTCGAGAGAATACCGATCTCGTCGAGGTGGATGATGCGATGTCGGATATCCAAGTGAAGAAGAAAAAACTAAAGGATTAGTCCGATGAGTGCCAGCTTTCACGCAAGAGATCTTAAGAAAACTTATAATGGCCGCGAGGTCGTAAAGAACGTAAGTATTGATGTTGAACGCGGAGAAGTTGTGGGCCTACTGGGTCCCAATGGTGCCGGAAAAACAACGTCATTTTATATGATGGTGGGACTCGTGAAAGCAGACGAAGGGCAGATCAATCTTTTGAACGAAGACGTAACGAGAGACCCTCTCCACGTCCGCGCGAAAAAGGGAATCGGTTACCTGCCTCAAGAAGCCTCTGTTTTTAGAGAACTTTCAGTAGAAGATAACATTTTTTCGGTCCTGGAAATCCGGGATCTGTCCGATAAGGAAAAGCAGAACAGCCTCGATAATCTTATCCGCGATTTTGGTCTGGATCACATCCGGAAATCAAAAGGAAGAGAGTTATCCGGAGGTGAGCGCAGAAGGGTTGAGATCGCGAGATCGCTCGCTCTTGATCCGAAATTTGTACTCTTAGATGAACCGTTTGCAGGCGTGGATCCTCTGGCCGTCAGTGACATCCAGCAGATCATTAAGCGTCTGAAAGCCAAGAACATCGGTGTTCTCATCACGGATCACAACGTGAGAGAGACTCTGGGAATTGTGGACCGCGCGTACATCATGAGTCGCGGCGAACTCCTGGTGAGTGGAACGCCGGAAGAGATTATTAATAACGAAGTCGCACGTAAGTTTTACTTAGGTGAAGAATTTAAGATGTAGGGAGTTGTCCTATGGCAATTAAGATGAGTCAGGGGTTGAAGCAGACACAGAGTCTGATGATCACGCCTCAGCTACAGCAAGCGATTAAGCTACTGACTCTTACCCACCTCGAGATGACCACACTCATTTCTCAGGAGATGGTCGAAAATCCGATGCTCGAGGAAATCGACGGCGAAATGGATTCTTCCGCAGAAGTTGAATCTTCTCGGGAAGAAATAGATGCTCAAGAAGCCAAAGCGGATGACTTCTCAGGACCTGAATTAATCGAAGGTGCCAAAGATACTTTTGATTGGGAATCGTACAGCGAGTCGTTCAATACGACGTCTTCGTCCTCTCCGAACATGAAGGAAAATCTTTCTCCGGATGATCTCCCGAGCTATGAAAACATGGTTTCGAAAGGTCAGTCACTTCAGGAGCACCTCGAGTGGCAAATCCGTATGGAGAGTCTCTCGGCCAAGCAACTCAATCTCGTTCTTGATCTCATCGGTAACATCGATGATGACGGATACCTTGAAGTCACCTTCGAAGAAATCGTCGCACGTAATGAGATTGATGATCGCGATGAAGCACTCGGAATGCTTGGACTCGTTCAGCACCTTGATCCAATCGGCTGTGGCGCTCACAATATTGAAGAGTGTTTGGGGATCCAGGCACGGATGCTTCCGGAGCGCTCACCACTGGTTGAACTTATCATTGAAAGAAATTTAAAAGATCTCGAGAAAAGAGACTACGCAAAAATTGCCAAAGATTTTGCTGTCTCGAAAGACAAAGTGAAAGACGCTGAGATCGTCATCATGAGTCTTAATCCGAAACCAGGACGTCTCGTATCCGCTGAGGAAACTCAGTACGTCGTTCCTGATATCTTCGTTGCCGAAGTCGGCGGAGAGTTCGTCGTGCAAGTCAACGACGAGGGTGTACCTCGTCTTCGCATCTCGAATCTTTATAAATCACTCATCAAATCTGGTGAGAATAATGCCGAGGCAAAAGAATTTGTGCAGGATAAACTCCGCGCAGCGATGTGGCTCATTAAATCTATCGAGAACCGTCAAAAGACAATTTATAAAGTCGCCAACTCGATTGTGAGAACTCAGCAAGAGTTCTTTAAGAAAGGTCCGGCATTCTTAAAACCGATGATCTTAAAAGACATCGCAGGGGAAATCGGAATGCACGAGTCGACGGTCTCGCGGGTGACGACGAATAAATACATGCACACACCTATTGGTACCTTCGAGTTGAAATACTTCTTCAACGCTGGGATCGGTGGGAAAAACGGCGGGATTGATATTGCCGGTGAATCCCTGAAACTCAAGATCAAAGAGATGATCG
>CANETG010000109.1 GCA_947440875.1 Bacteriovoracaceae bacterium | reverse complement strand
CTTTATTCTTCAACTGCGAACGCTCATCTTGCATGGCAATCACAATACCTGACGGCATGTGAGTGAGTCGGACTGCTGAATCGGTCGTGTTCACTGATTGCCCCCCAGAACCGCCAGAGCGATAAACATCGATCCGGACTTCATTCATATCAATCACAACGTCGCCGACTTCATCGGCTTCAGGCATGACTGCGACGGTAATGGTTGAAGTATGGATTCGCCCCTGAGCTTCGGTGTCTGGCACCCGTTGGACACGGTGAACTCCCGACTCGTATTTCATCTTAGAGTACACTTTCTCGCCGGAAACATTGACGATGATTTCTTTAATCCCGCGGTCACCGTCGGAAAAGGAAACGACATCTGATCTCCATCCCATCGTCCCAAAATAGTTCTTATACATGCGCCAAACATCGGCGACGAAGATCGAGGCTTCATCTCCACCTGCACCAGCGCGGATTTCAAGAATGACGTTTCTGTCGTCATTGGGATCTTTCGGGAGAAGAAGAAGTTTTAGTTCTTGCTCAATACCAGGAAGCTTCGCTTCAAGCTCTGAGAGCTCTTCTTTGGCCATCTCGCGCATCTCTTCATCTTTTTCATTATGAATAAGATCTTTATTGTTATCGATGTCAGCTTTGAGCTTTTTATACTCCCGGAACTTGATAACGATGGGTTCAATGTTAGAGCGCTCAGTATTAGTCTCGCGGAGCTCTTGAGGGCGGTCATAGAGAGACGGATCTCCCAGACGCTCTGTCAGAATTTCGAAACGACGGATAACAGCTTCTAATTTATCAAACACGATTTATTCCAGGAACTCTTTGAGTGAAGAGTTAGTTGTTTCGATGTCAGTCAGGTGCTTGATGTCGATCTCTTCCAGATTAATGATTTTAGACTTCGCATCTTTGAGATTGTATTTCTCTTCGAGGTGCAGGACGGCCTTGATGCTTGAAAGTGCTACTTCAAGCTGTTGATCATCGGGCTCTTTGGTCGTGAGCTTTTGAAGAAGCATCCCGGGAGCTGCCATGGCTTTTGCCCACCACTGAGTGGAGCATTTTCCACTGAATTTGATGAGCTCGTAGCTAATTCCTGCAACCGGAAGCATGAGTGCCACTTTAAAAAGAACAGCGACAACGTGACGAAGAATGGGCGGAAGATTTGCTCCGACTGGAATGAGCGTGAAGACCGCTGAAAACAGGAGAATAGAGATGAGAATCAAGAAGAAGATAAAACTCGTTCCACAACGTGGGTGAAGTTTAGTGAACTTCCGTGCATTTTCTACTGTGAGATCCATGCCAGCTTCAAATGTCGCAATCGATTTATGTTCAGCACCGTGATACTGAAATACGCGGTAAACATCTTTGATGAAACTAATACCCCAAATGTAGGCGACGAAGATCATCGCTTTGACCACACCATCAACGGCATGGAAAGCGAAGCTATCGAGAGTCCAGTCTTTGCCGAGAAGGTCTCCGATAAAAAAGGCAACGGCGTGCGGGACAAAGACAAACAAACCAATACCGAAAGCAAAGGAAACACCCATCGTTAAGAAAGTAGCGAGATCTACTTTTTCTTTTTTCTTCTGTGATGCTTCGAACTCTTCAATCGTTTTTCCTTTCTTGAGTGCCTTTTCTCTCTCTTCTTCGGCCATTGCGATGTTCGCGGAGTAATTGAGAGAAACGAGACCATTGGCCATGGTTTCGACCAACATCAGGATTCCACGAAGAAAAGGTTTCTTCAAAAAATCGAGTTTGCGGGAAAGACCGTACCACTGATCGCGGCGAAGACGGATAGACCCATCAGGCTTACGGACCGCAACCACAAACGCATTCGGTGATCTCATCATGACCCCTTCAATCACGGCCTGGCCGCCAATGGAGGTGTACTGTTTAGTAGTGATGAGAATAATGCGTTTTAGGATTGATTTCATTTTTATCCGTTCATTTTATCGAGGAAAGCGATGTTCGTTTTGGTATCTTTCATTCTCTCGAGGATGAATTCCATGGAGTCCATAGTGTTCATCGGATTAAGGACGCGGCGAAGGACGAAGACGCGCTGGAGATCTTTGTCCTGCATCAGGAGGTCTTCCTTCCGAGTCGAGGACTTGTTGATATCGAGACATGGGAAAATACGTTTTTCCATGAGTTTTCTATCCAGCTGAACTTCCGAGTTACCGGTCCCTTTGAATTCTTCGAAAATAACTTCGTCCATTCTTGACCCCGTATCGATGAGGGCCGTTGCAATAATTGTGAGTGATCCGCCGTTTTCAATGTTACGAGCAGCTCCGAAGAATCTTTTTGGCTTGTGAAGAGCGTTTGAATCCACACCACCCGAGAGAATTTTTCCTGATGGTGGAACAACCGTATTGTACGCGCGAGCAAGACGAGTAATAGAATCGAGAAGAATAACGACGTGTTGTTTTGCTTCCACCAGGCGTTTTGCTTTTTCAATAACCATCTCGGCGACCTGGACGTGACGAGTAGCGGGTTCATCGAAGGTAGATGAGACAACTTCCGCACGAACGTTACGTTTCATGTCCGTCACTTCTTCCGGACGCTCATCGATTAGAAGAACGATAAGTTTTGCTTCCGGGTGATTATCAGAAATGGAGTTGGCGATATCCTGCATGAGCATGGTTTTACCAGCTTTTGGAGGTGCCACAATGAGGCAACGTTGGCCGAATCCCTGAGGAACGAAAAGATCAATTACTCGCGTGGAGTAATTAGTCGGCTTCGACTCGAGATTGATTTTTCTCTGGGGATAAAGCGGAGTTAGGTTATCAAAGAGAACAGTTGATCTGTGTTGTTCGGGATCACGGAAGTTAATGTGATTCACTTTGAGAAGAGCGAAGTATCTCTCGCCTTCTTTGGGAGTCCGGATCTGACCTTCAATCGTGTCCCCAGTGCGAAGACCGAACCTTCTGATCTGAGATGGTGAAACGTAGATGTCATCTGCACCGGGAAGGTAGTTATAAGAAGGTGATCTCAAGAAACCGAATCCATCAGGAAGGATTTCGAGAACGCCGTCTCCAAAGATTTCTTCGTTATCTTTGGCTTTCTTGGTGAGGAGAGCAAAGATGAGCTCGTGCTTTTTCAGACCAGCAGCGTTTTCGATCTGCGCCTCTTCGGCCATTTTGGTCAGCTCTTCGATGTCTTTCTCACGTAATGAACTTAAGTGCATTTGGATGACTCCAAGGTAATGTTAATGAAATTTTTTATTGTCGAACTACTCATTCAAAATATTTTCTTGGAATTTTTTGTTTCTCGGTCAAACAATGTGACGAGAGTAACGGAGAAAAGTCTAAACTAGATTTCCCAACTATCTTAACCCGAAACGAGCAGAAGTCAATTTCAAGTTTGTGTCGAAACTCAAGAAAACGACGTGTTTTCAGGTTATTATCTGTTTAATCTTCCCTCGAGAGAGAACATTACCAGGATTGCACCATCCGTACTTTTTACGTAGAATAGCTTCTATGCGAAAGATAATTCACGTTGATATGGACGCTTTCTTTGCGTCGGTTGAAATGCGTGACAACCCGGCCCTTCGAAATGTTCCCATGGCAGTGGGTGGTTCAAGTGATCGCCGAGGAGTTCTTTCGACTGCCAATTACCTGGCACGGAAATTCGGTGTTCGCTCGGCGATGCCAACAGCCACTGCGATGAAACTTTGTCCTCAGTTAGTTCTCGTGAGAGGGAACTATGACAAGTACTCAGAAGCATCGGAACAGGTGCATGAAGTTTTTCTCCGATACACCGATTTCGTCGAAGGTCTTTCACTGGATGAGGCTTACCTTGATGTCACAAGCTGCGATCTTTTTCAAAACTCCGCTACGTGGATAGCAGAAGATATTCGAAAAAAAATTTTTGAAAAAACGGGACTCACCGCCTCAGCAGGAATTGCTCCCAATAAACTCATCGCAAAAATGGCAAGTGAATACAACAAACCAAACGGTCAATTCACTATCGCTCCTTGGATGGTGGATGATTTTATGAAAACAGTTCCGGTGGAAAAAATTCACGGGATCGGAAAAGTCACCGCTAAATATCTCCATGATCTTGGAATAAAAACGTGTCTCGATATGCAAAGATACACTCGCAGTGAACTCATTCATCTCTTGAGGAAATTCGGAGATGCTTTGTACGATTACTGCCGGGGATTTGATGAGCGAGAAGTCATCACCGAGTACGAAAGAAAATCTTTAAGTAATGAGAGCACATTTGACCGTGACATCTCAGATTTTGAAGAGATGAAGTCTCAGCTCATCACCATGGTCTCAGATTTGAAAGAGTCACTTTTGAGTTATGAGGATCGAGAAATTAAAAATCTTCATGTGAAGATTAAATATCATGATTTTAAGCAAACAACGATCGAGCGACAGCTCCCGCTTGAAGAAGAAAATTTTCTTCTCCTCCTCGAAGAGAGATGGTCCCAGGATCCAAGGCCTGTTCGACTCCTTGGGGTGGGCGTAAAATTTTATGACGAAATCTGTGAAGAGTATGAAGAGCTTCAGCTTGATCTTTTGACGAACGACTCGGCTTAAGATAAAAATCGCCTCATGAATGAATTCCACGTTTCTGCTGACCATGAATTAAATCTGAAAACGATCCTTGCGATGGATTTCGGTGAAAAATTTATCGGTGTTGCGACTTACTGTGTGAACCGAGACCCCTACCCTGTTCCGTTCGGAAGGATTCAGAATACTGGACCAGAGAAGGTCATCTCTCTGCTCAAAAAAATTATCGAGAGCGAGTCTGTTGATCTGATCGTCATTGGAGTTCCAAGGCTGACGGATGGGAAAGAAACAAAGATGACCGCTAAAGCTGGCATTTTTGTTGAGTTTATACGCAACCAAATTACTCTCCCAGTAGAAGAGCAAGATGAAACTCTTTCCACCTATGAAGCCGAGTCTCGGATGAAGAATTCTGCTCGCTATAACTTCACGGTAGATCTGAAACAAATCGATGCAGTGGCCGCAAGTGTAATTCTCGAAGATTTTATTCTCCGCAGGAAATAAACTTCTGGTTTATCATTTCCAAATGATTAAAAAAACTCTCTTTTTCGTATTCGTCGTAGGACCACTTCTGGCCAGTTTGATGGTCGGCACTCATATATGGTTTATTTTGAATCAGGGATACGATGGCCCTGATCAAGTGTTTGTCGTGAAAAATGGCGACACTTTTGGAAGAATTAATCAGCGCTTATCTGAGGCCAATATCATTTCAAACGCTCGTGTGTTTCACCATTACGCAAAATACAAAGGAGTACTGACGAAATTTCGTGCAGGCTCCTACACGATTCCTCGTGGGGCAAAAATGAGTGACGTTATTCAAACGCTCGTTTTTGGTCAGCCCAATTTAACCAGCATAACCATTCCTGAAGGGAAGAACATGTACGAGATCGCAAAACTCGTCGCTTTTTCAGGGATCACGACTGAAGAAGAATTCCTTAAAGCGGTACAGCATCCAGATATGATTTCGCAGCTTCAAATAGTGGCATCCTCACTCGAGGGTTATCTTTATCCAGAGACCTATAAGTTTGCTCCAAATACGCCAGCCAAAGATGTCGTGAAAACGATGATCGATCTTTTCCGTAAAAAGACAGAGAACATCGACTTCGCCCACCCCTTTCTCAATCAACATCAGATCGTTATTCTCGCTTCGATGGTAGAGAAAGAAACAGGGGCCAAACATGAACGCCCGGCCATCGCAGGAGTCTTCACCAATCGGTTGAAAAAGAGAATGCGTCTCGAATCGGATCCCACAACTATTTATGGAATTTGGAGTCGCTACAAGGGGAACATCAGACGCGATGATCTCCTGCAGATGACCCCTTACAATACGTATAAAGTGCCAGCTCTTCCCGCCGGCCCGATTGCGAACCCGAGTCTTGAAGCGATCAAGGCAGTCCTCAACCCCGAAGCCAATGAGTATATTTTCTTTGTGAGTAAGAATGACGGAACACATGTTTTCACTCGCACCTACAAGGAGCACGTGGAAGCAGTCAATGAGTGGCAGAGAAATTCAAAGGCAAGACAGGGGAAGAGCTGGCGAAATCTTAAACAGTAAATAAATTACGGACACGCTTTTATTCCAGAGATTCGGCGCATTGGGGTCGACTCCGTGGAGAGAAAAATATCTGAAAGTCTTTCTTTAAAAAGGCGCTTACCGGAAAAAGTGAGCGAGTATTTTTCTTTCTTCTCGTCAACTTGTTGAGTGATTGCACGACCGTAAGAGTCCACGCCTTTTCTCAAAGTATGCGCCGGAAAAAGATGCGACTCTTTGACTTCACCATCCCCCTTCACAATATTAATCCAAGTACTGACGTTTTTAAAACAAGCTGCCGTGAAGCTCAGGACCTGGCGATCAGCAACTGTCGAAAGAATGGCAGACATTCGATAGTACTTACTGAGTGAGTCTGCAGAGGCTTCCCATTTATCAACGAGTGTTCCGTAGCGTTCTTGATCTGAGAGAAGAACGCTGCGAGCGTTTGCAATTTGTGTGTAATTCAATTCTTTAGAACACTCTGGATCGTTTAGTGCCGAGGTCTCATCGAGGAACTGAGCACACGCAAAATTAGAAACGTGAACAAAGGGTTTGAGCGGTTTAATGAGAAGGCTAGAATTTTCCAGTGAAGAGCGGAGGCTACTCTGGTCAGAGAGCACTCCCCGAATTCTGGGAAATGCATCCAGAATCGCAGCTCCCTGATATCCATTTTTCTTTGCACAGCCTGCAACAAGAATATTGGGCGAAGATTTTTCTGAACTGAGCGGGTAGAGATAAGAGCCGAGTACAACTTCGCATTCTTCTTTTCTGATAATACCGGTGAGCTCATTAGATTGATCAACGGCAAAAAAACGGACCTTGTCGCTGTCATCCATTCCACGGCGACTGACATCTTTAAATTCGCGCCAATTGAGATTTTTAGAGAGCTCAAGAACTGCGACGTCATCGCGCCAATACTCGGCCATATTTCCATCAAGTGAAGAGATCTGAAGGATTGATTTGCAACCAATTCTCTCAGGCGGTCTATTACCTCGGTTGAAGAAAAAATAAACATCCTGACTGCAGTCAGCTTCCTGAGAACGAAGGTAAGTTGGGAGACAACTCGCAGACGTGAGGATTTTATTTTTAGAGACAAGAGTTCCCGTGCAGAACCGCGGCTGACCGCGGTCGAAGACAACAATTTTAGCGATGTAATTCGGACAGAAAGCACCAGCCTCGCAGACGAGTTCTTGATTTTTTAAGAGCTCTTCTTTTTCTGATTCAATGGGCTCAGGAATGACAACGGAAGACGGGCGACTGCTTTCTTTTTTCCCGCAAGAAAAAAGGCATCCGATGAAAATAAGAGGAACGAAGTATTTCAACATCAGTAATCCATTCCTGTTTTACGGATGTGAACCATGGGTCTCGCCTCTTCGGCCAGAAGAGTGGACGAGACTACTTTCGCGATGACGATTTCATGGTCACCTGGTTTTAAGCTATCAACCAACTGGCACTCCATGGAGGATTTTGCCTGCAGAAGAGTCACTCCCCCATGAGGAGCAGTCTCATACGCAATATCTTGAAAAGGGTTACTGCTTGGGTCGTAGCCTTTCCAGAAGTGCTTCAGAAAGGTTTTATCGTGATCGCCGACGACGTTCACACTAAAGACCTTACCCGACTTGATAAGGTCATAGGCGGGTCTTCCCGGCTTGATGGCGAGGGATATCAGGAGCGGATTAAATGAAACCTGTTGAACCCAGCTCGCGAGATAGCCGTCGATTTTTTTGGTTTCGGCATCCATGACCGTAACTATAAATAATCCCGATGGGATGTGTCCGACAGAAGTGGCAACTTCAGTGTGCAGCATAACGCCTTTAAATTATTATATGGTCCTTCAACCTTAACGAGATCTGAACATACATGTCAAATAACCCCTTTAAATTGACTGAAAATGACAGAATTATATTTTAACTTTTAAGACAAATTTGCCGATCAAACTCCTCACTTGAGTGCGATCCACAGACGCTTTAAAATAGGTTGATGTGGGTTTGTACTGTATAATAGTAAGCTCACTTACCCCTATGAGGAGGATGCGTGGACAAGAAGAAAGTCGAACAATACAAGCAGCTGCTTTTGAAGCACAGGCAGCAGATCCTCAATATAGGACTGTTAAATAAATCTGATGATTTACACGTCTCCGAAGAGGATCTTTCTGACGAAACTGACCTTGCGACTTCACTGGTTCAGCAGCAGCTCAACTGCACCATCCGCGACCGCGAATATTCCAAACTAAGAAAAATCGATAGGGCCCT
>CANETG010000108.1 GCA_947440875.1 Bacteriovoracaceae bacterium | reverse complement strand
TGTGAGATCATCGCCAGTTGGTTTCGTGTCTTCCCCAGTAACCGAATCCACGTTGGAATTATCTGGATTCATTGGAGCAGTTTCAATCGGCGTCGAATCTGTTGTTTCTACTGGTGCCGTTTCAATAGGAGTTTCTGAAGTCGGAGTTGTATCAGGGCTCGTTGTGGCAGTATCCGGAGCTGTTTCAATTGGTGGAGTTTCCGGAGTCGTAGTCAATTCAGTGTCTGGAGCTGTTTCACCTGGGAGCGTGTCAGTGGGTGCTGTTTCCGACGGAGCCGTTTCTACGGCTGTTGTGTCCGCAGGGGTAGCCGCTTCAGTAGGAGTTGTTTCTGCAGGAGTTGTTTCTGCAGGAGCTGTTTCTGTAGGAGCTGTTTCTGTAGGAGCTGTTTCTGTAGGAGCTGGTGCGACAGTTGTTTCTGCCACAGGCTTTTTTTTCTTCGGTCTCTTCTTGAGCATACTCGCAGGATCAACCGCCGGTTTTTCTTCCTCACCAAAATCAGAAAGAAAAATAAAAGTAATGAGCCCAAAAGCTCCGAGGATAACAATTAAATTTGGTTTTTTCTTAGCTGGCTTTTCATCAGCATCTTCGGAAAGCTCTTGGTCAGATTTTTTTTTCTTAGAAAATGAGCTCAGCTTGGATTTAATTCTTCCAAGGAAAGAATTATCTTCTTCGGGGAGTTCTTCATCGGTGAAGGTATCGTCACCTGACTTCTTAGAACTGACGCTAGTTTTCTCATCATCTGAATCATCAGAAGCAACTTCAGTGTCCGTCGCATTATCAAGATCTTCGTCGTCTTCGTCATCGTTCCTTTTCTTTTTATTAAGAAAAGGAATTTTAGATTTTAGATCGCCTATCAATTTATCGAGGATAACGACTCCTAGGTGAATTGGGCTTGAACTAACCCTATGTTATCCAGTATTCTCATTATAAGGTAGGTATGGGAGATTGCAATAAAATCCCATAAGAGTTCAAGGACTTAACTGTGACCACGGCAAGAGATGAAGGTGTCATCAAATTCAGATTCACTCTGAAACGTGCACCTGCACCTGAGATGACTCAGGTTATTGCCTTAGAAAAGTGGCGAGCACTGTTTTTTAAGCTCGGCCTTATCGGCGAGTACCCGATCGATAAGATCGGGTATGGGAATCTGTCTTCTCGTCTTCTCAAAAAATCATTCATTATTACGGGGACACAAACCGGACATCTGGCGCATCTTCAGGCGCACCATTACACCAAGGTCATTGAGTGTGATTTAAAAAAAGGAATGGTAACCGCCGAAGGTCTCATTCCGCCGTCCAGTGAGTCCCTTACCCATTACGGAATTTACGACGCAAATCCCGCCATCCAGTATGTCTTCCACGTTCATCACAATAAACTTTGGCACTATCTTCAAAATTCTGATTGTGACGCTATTCCTGAAAACATTCCCTACGGAACTCTCGAGATGGCCGATGCAGCTCAAAAAGTTATGGCCGGAAAAGTGACGGGTCTCATTGTCATGAAAGGGCATGAAGACGGAATTATTTCGTACGCACCAACGGCGGAAGACGCAGGAAAAAACCTCCTCGATCTCTACCGCAGTCTTGGAACGAAACAATAGTCAGCTGAAGCTTAAGTAGATCTCAAACAAAGATTTTGATGGCGAAAGAAGAAGATGATCTTCGAAGTACGGCTTTTTTAATGTCAGCGCAGTTTTTTTTCCCCGCCGAGTAAGTTTCATCATCTCAAATGCAATGAGACCCATCGTACGGCGTGCATTCACTTCACTCAGTATATGGATTCTATTATTCCCATTCACGTCGTGAACAAATGAATCCACTGAGAAGCCGTACTCAGTATGACCGACTTCCTGGCGAATCACGTTGAGTGCATCTCTATATTTTTTCCACTGCTCTTTAGGGACATCTTGATAAAAACTAAGACTTGTTTCAGACAAGTTATCAGGTGACGAGAATAATGTTCCACGATACTGAAATTTTTCATCCACTAGATTCTGATAAGTAATTTGATTTCCGTCTGGAAATACGAAGGTTGAAAAATCAAACTTTCGTTTAAGAAGTGGCTCCACGATAAGGTTTCCCTGAAGCGCTTGAGGAACCACAATGGGGACACCAGGACGCAAAATGATGAGTCCTTTCCCAGACATTCCATGAGGATCTTTGACTAGTGTCTCTTGATCGATTGTCAGTGCCAGCACTTCATTGCGAGAGAGGATTTTGCCTTCCGTCCATCCATGCGTGAGTGCTAATTGAAAACTGGTAAGCTTTGAATTGAGCCATTTTTCGCGGGCCAAATTAGTGAGTGGACCCCACCAATTCAGCGGCTGACCATGCCTGACAATTTTTGGAACTCTTCCCGATACTTCGGTCACATGGGAGAGGAATTCCTGACCGTATTCTTTAGTGGTATGGACTGGGAGATCCTGAAGATAGAAGGCAAGGAATTCGAGGGCCTCGCTCATAAAAGGTGGTCCGCTTTTGCCATGAAAAAGCACCATTTCGTAATCAGCATTTACCTTGATGCAGTCTATCTTTGCCATTTTTCTCCTGACAGAATCATACACGAATGTTTGAATCTAAGAATGAAAAACTCCTTCGCGCTTCTCACTCTCGGACTATTACTAGTTTCTTGTGGAGGAAAAAACACAAAGTTTTATACGGCCAAGGAAGCAGACTTCTCAAAATATGTTAACGATAAAAATCTCCCTGCATCGCCGAACTTGAGTCTCGATAAATCTATCGTGAACAATGACTACCCGATTCAACTGGCCCTTTATAAAAATAAAAGATTTTACTACGACCTTCCTAATCTCGATGAGGGTACGGGGACTTGGTCATATTCAAATGGTCAGATTGTCCTCAAGTCCAAGCACCGTCTGTTTAACATGCGAATTGATATCAAAGCCCTCGATGTGAATGCCGAAAAGATCGCCGTCAATTTCATTGATCGTCATGGGGCGCAAACTCTGAAGATGGAAAATTCGAGGATGGAGTCTGAGAAATAATTAATTCGCGATAGGTCTTCTTGTGACTCTGAAATCATCATTGAAATCTGAAAGATTCTGAACGAATTCCGAATCAGTCACGGCCTTCAAATGTAATGCTCTATCGAAGCCAATTCCCTTACTACGCGCAGGTGTGACGGGCCAAGGAAGAGAATTTCGATAGTAATCCCAAAGTGTTTGATCTTTTCTCCAGCTCTTCATCCAGTGTGCGCCGAATGCGACGTGAGAAATTTCGTCTTCAAGAACGATATCCATAATCTGGGCCGTGCGATCATCGCCATTTCTTTTAAAGACGTCGCGGTAGTACTGCGCGAAATCTAAATTGGCGGCTTCAAACGTCAGCGACATCACAGACACGTACTGCGAAGCGGTCGTGAGTTTTTCCATCTGCCGCCAGAAAAAATCATTGAGCGGAAAATCGCCGAACTCATAACCAAGTTCATTGAGTCTTCTGATGTAAAGCATGAGGTGCTTTTGCTCATCCTTTAATGCCGTCACAATGCCTTTTTTAAAGCGCACATCTTCGTCAGTGTTGTGAGGGTAAACGAGAAGGGCCGCTGCCATCATCTCGATAGCAAGAAGCTCGTGATTGGCAAAACTATGGAGTGCCATTGCCTTTTTATCATCTTGATTGAGGAGTCCAGCCTTGGGGAACTTCATACTCTCCGCTGAAAACTGGATGCGCCCATTTCTGCCTGGGGATGCTGGCAGTTTAAAATCAGTCCATTCGGACCAATTGATGGGTGAATTAATGAGCTTACTTTCCAGCGTTTCACCCATGAGAATCTCGCGGGCATATTCATTATAGTTCATCATTATCTGTGTTTTCTAAAAGCTGCCGCTGCATTTTTATTACCGCCGCCACTTCCCCCGGGACGTTTAGGACTCGTTTTCTTAGGTGGACGAATTCCCGTACTTGCGGAGCTACTGCTGCTTCCTTGGGACGGCGCCTCTGACCGCTTTTCTTCCTGACGAGGGCGATTGTTATCGCGATTATTTCCTCGACCACTGTCGCGTGAACCCCGGTCTTCTCTCGGAGGTCCGTTTCTTTTGCCTCTATTATTTCTTCCGCCACCGCTGTTGCGGTTGCCACCCGGAGAGCCTCCACGGCCAAAATCTTTTCTCTCCTCCCGTGGACCATCCTGACGGGGCCCTCGCGTGAAGCGGCGCTTGGCAAAACATTCGTCACAAATATTGAAGCGGGCATTCGCTGGCATCTTACAGCCGCAGCTCGAGCATGATTTAGAAATTTTTTCTGACAGTAAGGAGTTCAGGCGTTCAATCGCTTTGGATTTATTATCGAGGAGCTGTTTCTCATCGTAGACAAAATTCTTCTGATCGAAGTGGCGGGAGAGCCACTGATAAAGCTCCACGCACTTTATTGATGTTTCAAGATAATCAATGTTGTCCGATGATTCATCGATGTCTTCATTCACAATACTCTGAGCAGTCACGTAGTGATTCAGAATCCACATGTAGTACTGAACATGTTCCATGAGCCCAAGATTTACCGGAGCGCATGCAAAACCAAAAATCTCTGAGTAGGAAAGAGTCCGGTCTTCATCCGCCGACTCCACCATTTCGGCCAGCTCGATCATTTCTTTCATGTCGACGCAGTAGAAGGGCTTCTGGAAAGTCATCGTATTGAAGAGACGAAGGAATTCAGAAAGAGAAAGTGTCGGAAGGGAGTTGCCTTCGAGCGCGTGATTCACACGCGAGAAGATATCCAGATCGGGACCAACCATTGCCTTATCCTGCTGGACGAGATGGTGGGCAAGCGCGTCCTTGAGAATCCGGAGACCCTCATCGACTCGGTTAAGGGTTGTGACTTCACCTGTTGGAAAGCGGTTGAATCTTCCCGCTCGACCAGCGATCTGTTTAATCTCAGAGAATGAGAGTGGATTTTCTCTATCATCAATGAATTTTGAAAGGGCAGAAAAAACAATTCGTTTCACAGGAAGATTCATTCCCATGGCGATGGCGTCAGTTGAAACCATGATGTCGGTTTCACCTTCATCAAATTTTCTCGCCTGCTCGCGACGAACCTCTGGAGAGAGTCGACCGTAAACAATTGAGACCTTGAAATCGAGTTCTTCCAGATCGGATTTATATTTCAGTGCATTTCTGCGTGAGAACACAATAAGAGCATCGTTTTTCTTCAGCTGTGTGAGTGGAATCTGATGATCCATGACCTGGAGCTCAGTCATCCGAGTATATTCTTTTACTTCGAGAGTATCCCCACAGAGAGCAAGAACTTTTTTCACAAGTTCTAGTACTGAATGATCCCCGCAAACGTGAACTTCATCGGCTTGAATATTAATGAGGGCCCGAGTCCAGGCCCATCCTCTCTGCGTATCCGTGAGCATTTGGACTTCATCAATAACAGCGCAGTCAAAGCGCTCATTAAGTTTTGCCATTTCAATGGTCGATGAATAGTGAGAAGCACCTGGAACTTCCACGACTTCTTCACCAGTGAGAAGAGTCGTCTTCACACCTTTATTATTCATCGTATCGAAGAGCTCTGAAGCAAGAAGCCTCAAAGGAGCGAGGTAGCATCCTTTTTTGGCGGCACATAGTGCTTGGATCGCGTGATACGTTTTTCCCGAGTTCGTTGGTCCCATGTGATAGATAATCTTCCGGTTCATCCGGCGGGCCTCTGCGTGGATCCAGAATTGACCGAGATAATCACGGAGGATTGTCGATGAAACGTCTTTTCTCTTGAGCGCCATGATAGCATGAGTGAAACGTTCGAATTCCTTCTTAAGGAAGACTTCACCCTTCCACATATTTGTTTCAAGTTGAGCGTAGAAACGCTCATACTCTTCAGCCGAAATTAATTCCGGTTTAAGTCCCTGCTCAACGAGGAGTGTGTTGAAGTAGACCGTGAGCTTTTCACGATACACTTTTGCCAGTACTGATTTCGTGCCGAACTTATCTCGAAAATGAAACTTCACATCGTTTTCGAGTTTGTTGACCGAGGAGCGCTTGAGCTTATTTCTCATCTGATGAAAATTCTTATCGAGATTTTTCTTCAGTTCGAAAACAGCGTTTGAAATATCCGTAATTTTTTTAAAGAGGACGATTTCATGGAGGCGCTCTTCCGTGGCATCGATCAGAGTCGTCTGCATGGTGTAAACAGCTTCGCGGACCTGAGTGCGGTAATCACCAAGACATTGAACGCATTGGCAGGTCAGGTCTTTATCAAGAAGCTTCAGATCAAATTTATTTTTGAGGAGATCCTGGGTGTTCACATGCCCTTCGGCACGAAGGTCTGCCCAGGCCTTAAATATATCGACATAGGATTCCGTAACTTCCGTATGGAAATCACCATCGACGAGAATCGGATACTGGCTCGTCACTGGAAAGAGGTACTCTTCTAAGAGAGTTGTCTCAACAATGGCTTCGCGATCAAAAAGATCTCGGTACGGACCAAAATTCTTTTCAAATAATGTATCAAGAGTAGGGTGAGTATCGATTAAAGTCTTAGCAAGAGTGGCGAGAGCTTCGAGCGTTTTCAGAATCGTTAGGCAATCTGCATCAGGACGTACCAAGGGGGACTCTGCGTCCCCCAAGATACTAGTTTTCATTAATGCTTTTTTAGAATTTTCGAGATTGGTTCTGATGTCCTGATAAAGGGACTGGGTATCAATAGTGTTATTCAACTTAGTTATTTTTCCTTAATTAGCGAGTTCCCCGATGAAGGCAACACCGAGCTTAGCAAACTTTGCAGCATGCTTAGCGTCGCCGCCGGCATTTTCGATCGTGTCACGATCAGTGTGGATATTACGGTTTATGTCGTCCATTGTCGACTCAAATGGAATGGAAGCAGGGTAACCGTTACTTGTCCATGAAGCATGATCTGAACAACCATAACCACACTTGGAATATCCCCATGGGACTTTCACGTATTCATCAATGAGTTTCCCGAGGAATTCATTCTGTGCGGCATTGGTAAAGTCAGACATAAAGACGATGTCTTTATCGAGTGTGCCCTTACGAAGAGTCATGTCAAACTGGATCACGCCCACAACTTTCTTGCCTGCAGCTTTGTAGCCTGCAGCGATTTCTTTTGATCCAAGAAGACCAACTTCTTCAGCAGCGTAGCCCATGAACTGAACCGTGCGCTTGGGTTTGATGTTGTTATTCATAAGAATACGAATAACTTCAGTGATCGTTGAAATTCCAGAAGCGTTATCGTCGGCACCTGGAGCGCGACCGCCTCCACCAAACATACCTGCGATAGAATCAGCGTGCCCCCCGATGATGACGATCTCATCTGACTTCTCAGAACCTTCGATCGTCATCACAATCGATGCTTGAGGATAGGCACGGTGAGTGACGAGTTCGACTTTCACATCATTACGGTTTTTAGCGAGTCCTGCCCAAGTATCACGAATGAACTCAGAAGATTTCACACCAGTATCTGATTTATAATAACGAGTTTTGAATTCAGAAAGTTTTCTGATCGTTGCTTCGATATTTACATCCGAAACATCATTGACCATCGGACGAACGATTGGTCCTTGATCGATGGCGTAATCAGCAAAAATTGCAGATTTTGCAAAATACGTGTCACCTTGAAAAGCGATCGCTGCACGGGCCTCTTCAAAAGATTCGTGGGCAATAAATCCACCGCAACGATTGAGATCGTGGTGAATGAGATGAGAAAGTCTTTCGATTTCTCTTTCATCTAACTTAACCACAGTGGCACCCTGTGAAGTGAAGAGAGACTGAACTGACTTGTCGAGTTTTGGACGAATCTTTGCAAGGATTTCGTTGTCCACTGTGAGCCACTGAGCTTTCGGAGCTGCAAAAGCAGCAGTTGAAAGAGCGAGGGCGAGAATACCAATTGTCGTTTTCATTTTTACTTCCTTGTACGTCACAAAATGACTGATACAATTAACCCATACCGATTTGACTTTGGAAAACGAAAGTCGCATGACTTTCCCTTACAATGACACAATATGAAAACGAAGCTCACAGACATCCTTGGTATTGATTTTCCCATCATCATGGCCCCGATGTTCCTTATTACGAACGTCGAGATGATCGTTTCTTCACTCGAGAGCGGAATCACTGGTTGCATTCCGGCCCTGAATTTTAGAAACACAGAAGATCTGGCAATTGCGCTGAAAGAAATCCGTGCAAGAAGTAAGAAACCCTTCGGTGTAAATCTCATAGTAAATAAGTCAAACGTTGGCTATAAGAAACAACTCCACACGTGTCTTGATCACGGAGTGGATTATTTCATCACTTCCCTGGGATCGCCTGAAGAGACGATTCGCGAGAGTAAAAAAACGGGAACCAAGGTATTTTGCGATGTGATCGATGAAAAATACGCTCGAAAAGTTG
>CANETG010000107.1 GCA_947440875.1 Bacteriovoracaceae bacterium | reverse complement strand
TACATTTCCTCTTTCGTCGATCGCAGGAAGATTTCCCACGTCGATATGAGTGAATTGATACTTTCAGACTATCTGGAAGATCATCCGGGGATGCCTATTCGTGATGCTCAGATGAGCATTGTCCAAGACATCATCGCCAATACGGCCCGTCCTGAATCACGAATTATCTTCCAAGCTGATTCTGAACTCATGACGACGAGATTTTTGAATCTCCCGGTGAAAAGTAAAAAGAAAGCCGATCTCATGCTTCCGTTCCAACTTGAAGAAGATATTCCCTATTCACTTTCTGAAATCCATTACGCGTACCATATGGAAGGGCAAAAAAATTCTCACACTGCGCTGGTTGAACTCATTCGCGAAACTGATTTTGAACCCTACTACGCACTTCTCAGAGAAAAAGATATTCTCCCTGGGATCCTGACGTCTGAGGCATCTGCCATGGAGAATTTCTTCCATCAGACTCCGATTGCGGGCCCTTTCTGTGTCGTGAACTTAGGTCATAAGACAACTCGTGCGTATTTTTTCTTCAACTCAAGACTCCTCGCGACTCATGTGAGTTATGTCGGTGGCGATGACATCAACGAGATGATTTCTGAAACCTATAAGATTGATCCAACCGAAGCAATTATCTATAAGCACCAGAATGCGTTCTTCCTCACGTCCAATCAGTTCGGTGAAGTCGATGAAGCGCAAAGAGAATTTGCGAGTTCGATGGATAAAGTCTTCTCTCCTTTGGTGAATGATTTTTCTCGGTGGAAAGTTGGATTCAAAGTGAATTTCAATCTCACTATCGAAAACGTCTTCATCTGTGGAGGAACTTCGAACGTAAAAAATATAGTCAACTATTTTACTGAAAAGTGGGACACGAAAGTTTCGCTATTAGAAAGCTTTGAGAAAGTGGAAGCGGAAAAAGTTGATCTCAACACAAAAACCAAATCGAAATTTGCCTTGGTTAATATGCTCGCGGTGGGCTTCAAACGGAAAAATCGTTTTATCAATCTCCTTACTGGTCGTTTTGCTCAGGCATCGCTTACGGAAATCCCACTCCATTCCATTGCATTTTTTGGTGTGCGAATCGGAGCCGTCACAGCACTGTTTGCTCTGTCTTTCTTAGTGGAGAGATTCTTTATTCAAAAAGATATTCAAGCATTGAACGCGCGGATTACGAGTACGATGAAAAATGACGAGCTCGCCATCCCACCTCGCTTGCGTCGTCAGCTCACAACAAATCCAAGACCAATTCTGGATAGTCTCAATAAGCGCGCTCGCAGCGTGAAACAGGAAATCTCAACTCTCCAGTCAGCAGTTGAGATCAAAGCTTTGTCTCCACTCGTTACTCTCAGTCAAACACTGGCCAATTTTCCCAATGTCACGATGACACGTTTTACCAATGACATCACAGGTTCTGTGACTGCTGAATTCGAAGCAGAGGACTTAAAAGATCTCAAGTCCCTTCAAGTGGCCCTCGATGCCGGACGGCTGACAGATGCAAAGACCCAGCTCGATCAGAAAGGGAAAAAACTTTCTATGACTGCGCAAGGAAACTAAGATGGAAGACTTCAACGCAAAAACGCCTCTCATGAAAAAAATTGATCAGAAGATTTTCGATCAGATAGATAAATTTAAAACAACTCCAAACTACAACGTCCTCACTGACTTTTACAATAACATCGAAGAAGAACAGCAGAAACTCCTCAAGGGTGGAGTCATCCTGGTCCTCCTTCTCATTCCAGCACTCATCCTAACTCTTCTTTTCTGGCAGAACCAAAACGTAAGAGCTGAACTTGATCTTCGCCAGTCGATTATTAATAAAGCACAAGAGATCCTCGGTAAGAGCCGCGGTGTTTCAGCTATCAGTCCTGAGATTGTTTCTCCCAATCCTATCGACAGCGAGGAAATGCTCATGAGCCGCTTGTCGAATGCGATTGCGGGCTCGGGAATGGATACGACTAAAATTTCTCGAGGTGAATTCAATACCACAAACATTTCAGAAAAGATTTTTCAGACCGAAGCCGTGATTAATTTTACGAATCTATCGACGGACGAACTCATCAACCTTTTTTCGCCGCTTATTGCCAAAGAAAAAATGAGAATCAGTGAAGTTTCTATTAATCGGAACGTAGACACTGGTCTCTTGATTGGAAACTTTCGTGTGATCCATTTATCAGCGATCACAGATCAAGAGGGCGAATAAATGGCAATAGCATCTGAGATTCATTCTCTCGAAGAAGTGAATTATAAATTTCGTCTCGGGCGTTTTTTTCTCGGAATTATACTTTTTTTCATTCTTATTTTTTCCTTCCTCTCCTACTACCCATTCGGAGATAAGCTCAAAGATCGAGTGAAAGCTCTGACCGGTGGTGCTTGTCCGCTCGACTACAATGAAGTTCGTTTTGAATTCTTCCTGCCAAAAATTGTGATAGACGATTTAATAATACCAGCGAGCTGCATGGGAAAAGAAGGCGCTCCTCTTCGCCTGACTTATCTTAATCTCGGATTTCGCCTCATCAGTTTTTCCCCCTTCGGGATCCCTTTTAAAATTGAGACGCAATACAATGCTCAACCATTAGAACTTTTCTATGTTCTCGGTTTGGGCAAACAAACCCTTCGGATGGTTGATCAACGTTTAGTTCTCTCGCGCCTCGATGGCCTCATGGGGAATTTCAAACTTGGTGGATCTATTATTTTAGATGCACTCGTTCAGATGGACATGAACCAGAAAATGTTAGCTCTCGATATCAAGGCAAAATCAGAAAACTTTAATATTCCTGCTCAAAACGTCATGCAAAATAGATTCAGTCTTCCCTCACTTAATGTGAGAAAGTTTTATCTCGAGACGAACTCTGATAATTTCCCTAATCTGAAAGTTGTGAGCTTCACTCTTGGAGACCCAGATTCTCCAGTGAGAATGGACCTTAAAGGAAATATCAATGTTCAAAATCCGATGAACTTCTCAAGCTTGAAGCTTGACGGGGAACTCGCTTTCTCTGAACAGTTTAAGCAACAATTTCCTGTAGGATTTCTTGTGAACGATACTTTCACCGTCAAAGATGGATTTTACCAGGTTACCCTCGGCGGAACTCTCGCTGCCCCTGCACTCCAACCTCGCTAATTATGCTGGAATCAGAAATCAAAAAAGCCATTCATTCTTCGGTTTCCCATCCTGAGCTTCGAGAAATTCTTGAGTACGCAGTTCTCCCTGCCGGAAAACTTTTTCGACCTCGCTTGGTCGAGGCCCTCGCTCTGGACCTGGGAAAAAAATTCAGTCAGGACCATCTTCACCTTGCGTGTGCACTGGAATTACATCACGCCTACACACTCGTGCATGATGATCTCCCGGCCATGGATAATGATCTTATCAGACGGGGAAAACCATCGA
This sequence comes from Bacteriovoracaceae bacterium, assembly GCA_947440875.1. Classification (GTDB taxonomy): domain Bacteria; phylum Bdellovibrionota; class Bacteriovoracia; order Bacteriovoracales; family Bacteriovoracaceae; genus Peredibacter. The sequence continues at coordinate 5,011 of CANETG010000107.1, read as the reverse complement.
CTCATGCTAAATATGGTGAATGGAAAGCAGTCCTTGCAGGAGACGCTCTTCTTATTTCATCGTTCGAAGTACTGATGAAAATTCAGTCGGAAAAAATCCGAGAACTTCATCGTCTCTTCAGCTGGTGCACTGGTGGGAAGGGTCTTATCTTAGGTCAATTTTTGGATCTGGGGAGCCATGGCAAAGTGAATACAACTGAAGTGATCCGTATCCATGAGCTAAAAACCGCGCGTCTCATTCAGGCCGCAGTTGCTGGTGCCGCCCTCCTCTCGCAGAATAAATTTTCCCCCGACTATTTTCGCCTAGGCCGTGAGATCGGAGTGACTTTCCAACTTCTGGATGACTTGAATGAACTGACCGAGGAAAAACTCTCACCGCATGAAAAAGATATTAATCCGTTTCTTTTAAATCATCCGATGGCCATGAAGGCCTTCAATCGCTCTTACGTTAATTTGAAAATTCTCATGGAGAAAGAAAATCTTTCTCACCTCAATTCCATGCTGAACCATTATTTCGAAGATAATCGCAGGTCTCTTTCAGCAAAGTCTGAAGTTCTTACCCTGCACCTTCAGAGCGATGTCCTTAAAGATTTGAAAGGATTCATGTGAAGTTTCTTTTTTCTTTTTCATCAGCTTCACCGCTTTGACTTGCACCGAATGGGTCCTTAGGATTTCAAAGCAAAATTCAATACACGATGGACTTTGCACGTTACGAAATCACACAGGAAATAAAAGAAAAATTTTAAAAAGAGATGAGCGTGAAGTAAGAAAATCTCTTACCACCTCTTAGTGAATTTAATTTCGTTGATAATTGTCAGTGCGCTTTGCAGGAGCATACGAGCACTTTGACGCTCAGTCGATTCCGCGACTCTCTCAACGCTTTCTTCATTCGAGAGTTGAATCTTCGCTTCAGGAATAGTGAGCTTCTCGTCGAAGAGAAGTTTTTTAATCCGAAGAATTGTTTCGACATCTTTCCGCGCGTAAAGCTTTTGACCAGAGTCTCCCAGGATAGGAGAAATTTCAGGAAATTCAGTTTCCCAAAATCTAATAACGTAAGGCTTCACCCCCGTAATGGGGGTGAGCTCTTGAAACTTAAAATTGGATTTATTGGGAATCATCAAGGATAGGATAACAGCTCCGACTATTCGTCGTCACCATCATCATCGTCGCCGTAAACTGTGTCATCAATGTTATTGAGGAACGAGCTAAGTGCACGTGGCTTGGCTTCTTTGACAGGAAGTGCTGTATTTTCATTTCCGCTTTCATCAAGGCGATGAGAATAGCGGTCAGTGATGTCTTCTTTGAGAATTTGCGAGGGCTTGAACGTAAGTACCCGACGAGCACTAATATTCATGGCAGTTCCCGTTTGAGGATTGCGCCCCACACGAGTCGCTTTGTCGCGAATAGAAAAGTTTCCGAATCCGGAAATTTTCACTTTCTCGCCTTTTGCCAGTGTGTCTTTGATGACTTTGAAAACGAGATCAACTAATTCCGCTGCTTCTTTTTTTGAGAAGCCCGCTTCCTTGTAGATTCGCTCAACAATGTCTGCCTTCGTCATGCTCATTTGAACTCCCATGAAGTTTCAAAAGCTTATCGGTAGTATTTACTAATTATTAATAGGTTAGCAGGAATCATTATTTGAGCAACAGAAAAAAACTGCCAAATAGCGAATTAATGAAGATTTGAGAGGTTAGTCAACCCTCTAGGGTATTGAAATGACATGTAAATTCGATTTAATCAAAAAGACAAAAAAAGCCCTCGATAAAACGAGGGCTTTTTTGATGAAAAATTTTTTGAGAGATTACTTCGTCGCTTCGAATATCGCTTTGAAAGCATTGAAGTCATGAACTGCGAGTTCAGAGAGCATTTTTCTGTTGATGGTAATGTTCTTCTTCTTCAGTCCAGAAATGAACTGAGAATATGAAGTCCCAAGCATACGAGAACCAGCATTAATTCGAACGATCCAAAGTTTGCGAACGTCGCGTTTCAAAAGACGACGACCAATGAATGCATAGTGGAGAGCGCGACGAACAGTCTCTGAAGCATGCTTGTACTTCGTACGACGATCGAAGTGGAATCCCTTCGCTAGTTTAAGAACTTTATTTCTACGTTGGCGAGCTTTAAACCCGCGCTTGACTCGTGCCATGATGGCCTCCCTTCTTCGCTTGTAGGGGGACTTACGTCTCTTAACCCTATCTCACTACTCTCAAAGTTTAGTGCTACCCACGGTGCACTCTATAAAATCGTTTTCTGATTAGACTAAGTAAGGAATGCACATAGCTGCATTATGGTAGTCACCTGGATTAACATATCCTGGAGTGCCCTTATCTTTCTTACCGCGCTTAGATTTGTTCACGAGTAAGTGACGAAGGTGGGCCTTCTTGTACTTGATTTTACCAGTAGCAGTTACTTTAAAACGCTTGGCAGCCGCACGTTTCGTTTTCATCTTCGCCATATGAGTGCTCCTAAATCGAGAAATGTATCTTTTAATGAGTGACCGAAGTTAACACGGGAGATTTACGAAATAAAGGATTTTTCACGGAGAATTGAGGGATTCTGAGGAGAATATGAGAGGAGGCCCGAAGACCCCCTCACTTGGACTGAATTACTTCTTCTGAATCTTACCGGGAGCGACCATCGCAATCACACGATTTCCCATCATTTTCGAGGGAGATTCGATCACAGCACCCTTCTCGAGAACTTGTCTGACGATCTCATCAAACTTGCCGAGACCGATCTCTTTGTGGGCCATTTCACGTCCACGGAATTGCATCAGGAGTTTAACCTTATCACCCTTCTCGAGGAATTTTTCGATGTGGTTAAGTTTCACTTCCATATCGTGTTTTTCAATATTTGGACGGAATTTGATTTCTTTCACATCAATAACAACCTGCTTCTTTTTCGCCTCAGCAAGTTTCTTTTGGATCTGGTACTTGTACTTCCCGTAATCCATCATCTTCACGACTGGTGGAACAGCATTAGGGGAGATTTCGATCAGGTCCATGTTCTCACTGTCTGCCATGAGCCGCGCCTGCGCGAGTGTTACCACTCCATAGGCTTTTCCGTCATCGCCAATGAGTCTGATTTCGTGTGCGCGGATTCTTTCGTTGACCCGCGGTTCCTGGACTTTATCGCTTATAACCCACCTCCATAATCTGTTCGGGGCTTTTTAATCCTTCAAAAATTACAACACCTGCTATGGGACGACAAACTAAAAAGAGCTGAAGAAGACCTCCACAGACAATTTGAGTTCCCTCTCCATCCGACGTTTCATCACGAGTGTGAACTCTTCAGTGCCCTTTCTTTGGCCGATATCTCTTACCTCGTCCAAAATCTCGTCCCAGAACTCACTGTGAAGCGGTTTCATCTCTACTTGCGAAGAAACCCTATCTTCCAAGACGAAAGGCAAATGGGGGACTTTAAGACCGCCGATAACGGGGCGAAAGACAGTTGCCTCGCCTTTTTTAAATTCAATCCAGATGGTTTCTTCTGCGAGGTCGAAATTTTCTGCCTCTAATTGGAGATCAATCCGTCTGATCAATTCATTCCAGTCTCTCCCATCGCTAGCTGAAGAAAGTCCCAGGAGTCGCCTATTGGGGAGAAGTGTCACGGGAGCGCCTTGTTAAACTTGAGATTAATTGCGACTTGATCGTTCAAGTCGCGGATAAATTTTTCGATCGTTTCATCGAGCTTCGCGGCATCTATGACTTTAAAAGTACGGTCGTTATTTCTTTCAATGATGCGAGCATTTTGAAAATAGATAATGGTGTCTTTTACGATCGGAACGGCAAAGGCTTCAGGATATTTCACGACTCTTCCGTGTTCTTGTTCAAGCTCGAAGAGTTCTTTGGCAACGGCCACAAAACGATCGGCCGTAAAGGGATTGGTTCCAAGATACTTAATGGTGACACACGAAATGTAATAAGCTTCGTAAAGGTAAGAGAGTGCCGTTGAGAAGCGGCGAACTTTATTCGCGATGAGGTAGAGTTCCTGCGGCTGAAGCTTCATGCATTCTTCGAGGGACTCTACTTTTCGGCCGAGGCAATACGAAATGACTTTGAGTGCATCACGGATCATTTCCTTTACGGAAGGAAGATAGAATTCGTATTTTAGCTCTTTTCGTTTATTCATCAAAAAGCGCGTGAGCTGCATGCCATCTTTGATTGAGCCATTGAAGACGTTGAACCAAGTCGAATTAATGATACACGGAACAAGGAAGTGATGAAGAATCATGTTTTTATGGAAGAGAACTTCCACTCTTCGCTCAGATTTAATCGCGTAGAAAACTTGATTCAGTTTTTCCCGCTTAAGCACTTCAATTTTTTTATTCCCGATAAACAAATCAAGGGCCGAGCGAATCGAATCACGGAATGAGTCGGAGGACAGCGTCGGGGTCATCGGAATATCAAGTGCTCGAGCGTAGGAGATAACATCGACAGCGCGTTCCTCGATCTGCTTCCAGGTCAAAGCTCCCGATGGTTCATCCAACATGATGAGTGCCAGAAGAGATGAGGGAGTGATCGGCATATTTCTACCGACAGCCTTAAAGCAGTCAAAGGCCAAATTTTGAGTCGCGACCTTCAAGTCTCCGCTGAAACCAGAAATTTCAATGCCGTCACCGAAGTGAACGTGAATCGTACCTAGGCGCTTGTTGAAAAGTTTAAAGAGTTTGAAAAGCTGCGCTCCCGATTCCGGGACTTTTTTTCCGCCACCGAGCTCACGCGCGTGCGCTTTTTCTTCAGGGATATGCTCGTGCGCAATCGATACTGGAATGAAAAGAAGTGGCTTCACATCGGGGATCTGGGAGTGAGATTCAAGAAGCATTTGAAAAAGACCGTACTTGGGCTTCAGTAACTTTCCGGTGCGCGTGCGACCGCCTTCAAAGAAAAATTCAACGATCTGATCGGAGGCAAGGAGATAATAAACGTAGGCCTCAAACGTCAGCTTATAAAGATGATCGGAGGTGAAAGAACGGCGAATGAAAAAAGCTCCCGCTTTCCCAAAAAAATTCC
>CANETG010000106.1 GCA_947440875.1 Bacteriovoracaceae bacterium | reverse complement strand
TTGGCCAAATAATAAGCCACACGTTGAGGAACATGATCGTCGCCATCAGCGCGCCTGGATAAATATAAATGCCGTAAGGAGTCTGAAAGAAGTCTCCAGCAAGTTCTTTCCCAACGATCGCAAGCATCGCAATCCCAGAAAGGAAAGTCCCGAGGGCACCATAGCGGAACCACCAAAGAGCGCGTGGAACGAGTTTCGAGAAGACCTGGTTTTTGACCGCGGCATCCACTTCAGGCATAAAGGCGCCCTGACAGAAATTGAAATAATAAAGGTGACCAATCCACGCGATACCAGCGAAGAAGTGAACCCAGCGAAGGATCATGATGAGACCTTCTTGAGTAAAGAGAGCAAAATCCATAATTTCTCCTCGTACGATTTAAATCTAAAAGTAATAAACTGAAGATATTCTACTCACAAGGAATTGAGACCGCTACAAACAATCCTTCGAAATGACAGAATGTGAGTCGCTGACCCTCTGTTTCATGGGTAGGGGCAGGTGCGTTGCATGAATTTCTCGGAACGAGATCGTTGGGTGATGCCGGTCGATCTGGGATGCTTGCTTGAACTGGGACGGTCCAATGAGATGAGACTAACGGAAAATTTTTGGAAAGATGTCGCTCAAGAATTTAAGCTGATAAAAAAAGCATCATCGGTTCCGGCGTTTTTTTCATTTTTTTAATATGACCACACCCACTGGATGGCCTTGAGATACATTTCTCTCGCCTCGATGGTCATAAACTCCTCCTATAAGGGGTTAAAATTAGTAGTGTGGTAACTCTAATTATGATCCATCGGGGTCAATTCACCATTGGGAAAGTCACCCAAATCGTAAAGACCTCAGACACTTCGGTAACAATTAACGTGGTTCAATTCGGTGAACTGTCATTTTTTTCGACAGGGCCTGTTTCAATAAACACTCAATGAGATTTTCACCCTTTAAATAACCATATTCATTGGACGTCGAATGGCATTGGCTTTGCTTCTAGGGAGTTATCACTGTTTTAAATCTAACAATGGAGGACTCCATGAAAATTAGAAATTTTGTCTCTCTTTTTATATGCATTTTCTCAGCCTCAGCATTTTCTCAAGATTCGTCGTGCCAGCTTATGCGAGATGTGGGCAGAACACACTTAACTCAGCAGCTTTCTAAAATTAAAGACAGAATTGCTCGCGATCGAGATGCCATTTTATCAAGCCCAACAATGTTGGATGCAATTCAAAATAATCGCTACTCAGGAAGTTTCAATCGCTGGTTTTCCGGAGACAGAAAGCAAAATGGAGTGAAGACATCACTCAATTTATACGTAGCCGGTGATTTATATCCGGCAAATACTCTTGTTGCATGGTCTGGAAATGAAGAATGGGGTCAAGATAAGTCTCAAGATGTATCTGAACTAGCTTCACACATTAACTCTATTAGAAAAGCCAACGGACTCGGTTCAATAGCGATTGGTGGAATTACATACCAGCAGGATCGCACAAACAATGGACCTCTTAAGTTAGACGAGATTCAGATCGTTGAAGGTAATGGCGGGAGAACAGTTAATTCTGTAGAAGAATTAACTGATAGATACATGCTTCCTGAATTTTGTGTTACTCGCTATCGGCTCAATTTGTCAGTGAATGATATCTCAAGAGGAAACTTAAACCTCGATGACCGCGGGACCGTAAACCAACAACAAAGTCTCAGCGGAAGTTCAGTTAGTGCTCAGTAGATAAAATAACGAGAAAATAAAAAAACCGCCTGGAGCTAAATATGACTCAGGCGGTTTTGCATTTAAGTGGTGTTCGATCAACATGGGGCGTCCTCCTCAGCAAAATCTCAAGAAACTATTTTGGCCAACCCACGATTTCATAAGTTTTAATATTGAAAACAATCTTGCGAAAACTCAAAGCTGTCATTAGCGACATATCCTGCCATTCCGAGTGGGGAACTCTGGAATTATGGCTGTAAGATTCAACGAATGTTAGATGAGTTGAAGCTCCATTCTGAAGTCAGTTTTAATTCCTGTAACAAATTTTCTACCCGCATAGAATGAAGCCTCAGATTAATTCTCAAAGGAGTAAGAGATGACGACGACGAATTTTTACGAGTCCATGAATGAGCTAGTAACGGATGCTCGCTTCAGAAGCCTCGCAGTAACCCAGAATTTCGAAAACTTCCTCGGTACCAACGGTATCAATGAAGCTGAGAACATGTACACCTTCGGCTGGCTCCTTGATCCCCGTGGTTCACACGGACTCAAAGACACTTTCCTGCGTGAGTTCATGATCAATTCATGGACCATGATTCACGGGCAGTACGGCGAAGCTTACAAAGGGTTTAAAGGCTCGAAGTTCTACACTGGAATGAATCCGGTCGCTCTCCAGTCTACAACTTTCGCAAGTGCCTTCATCGACCGTACCTTGGCCAAGTCTTGGACAGCTGCTGACATGGTGATCACGGATGTCGCAACAAAAACTCTCATCGTTGTGAACAACCGCTTTGAAGAAGCAGCTTGTACGAAGGCCTTGACTCATTTTAATTCAGCGGAGTACGGCTATTTCGAACACAAGCTCTTCGTCACTTTCTCTGGTGAAGCTCAAACTGTGAAAGACTGCCAGTGGATGTATATGAATAACGAATGGCTTATCAATCTCTGCACAAGTGTCATCGAGTGTCCGCAGTACGCTAACCAGAAAGTGACCGGAACTCTTCGTGACTTCTATCAGTTCCTCACTGGCTCTCTGTACGGTGCCAATCACGAAGCGATCGCGGACCACTCCGCATCTCTCATTTCTGATTACTTCGCTGTGATCCGAGATCTTCGTTCATACAAAGCAGAAAAAGTTCCCAACATCGCTCTCGTCGATGTGACTCCTCGCGAGTATGCGACAATTTACGCCGGCAAAATTTCTGAGCGCGAGTACTCTGTCCTTTCTCTTTTCTGGGCGTACCGGAATACTTTCCAGACTTTCTTCCAGCTCTGCGACCTCGAAGCTGTTACTCATGACGTCGCTCGTCTGGTTGGTAAGAAAGCTTACCGCTTTGACCGCACTTTCGTCCGCAATGGTCTGCGTTTTACTCCGTGCTTTGAGAAGTTCGGTGCTGAGACTTCATTCTTCAATACCATCTTCGATGTGGAAGCAGTCATGGACTTGGGAAAAAACCTTTCCCTTAATCTCGTGGTGAATAAGCCTTCTTGGGACCGTCTGACTACAGGTCAGCGTGAGACAATCCAGAAGAACTTCGGTTTGACTGGTGTCGTTCTTTCAGACCGCGTGATCGTTTGGAATTCGTTCTACCGTCAGGACTGGATGAAAAAGGACATGGGATCTGAAATCAATGGCGTGTTTGAGAAGATCAACACTTGGATTTCTGCTCTTGCCATTAAAGTGGCCTAATCTTTGAAGAGGGGGGGCATTCCCCCCTCTTCTTTTCTGATTAGCGTGAAGCTTTGATTATATTTTTTTGAATAAGACCTAATAGAACATCTCTCAAACAAGCCGGAAGAAAGCTGCTAAGTGAGATCCTCATCAGAGTCGGGAACTCGACACTTAGGAAATTTATATCGCGGTACCAGAATGATTGTATTCTGCGTAGGACGCCCGTCCGTCGGATCTGAAGGAATAAGAATGATCCCAACGAGCTGACGACACCCGGGTTCATAGCCAGCTCCGTCGATTTTTGCGCGCGCAATGAGAAAGTCCACCCGCGCCTGGGAAAATTCTCCGACAGTCTCGCTGTTGAATTCATCATCCACGAGACTCCAGATCGCAAGTTGAACGTCTCCGATCGTATAGATTCCCAGATCGTTGGGAGCAGTTTTTCCAACGAAGTTCTTATTGATGAGCCAATTCACCTCGTCCAGATATTCAGGATGATCGACGACATCTGTGGGAACGTTCGGTGCAAGACTCGACCAGAATTTTGCATCGTAGTTCACACCGTCTTCAATGCGCGTATTCCAGTCTGCACACCATCCAGGAAAAGTTCCATTAAGTGGTCCGTCATCGGCGACATTCACTTTGAAGTAACTTGGTCCGGTAGTCATGTGCTGAATGTTCATCGTTCGCGCGAGAGCATTTCCCGCAAAGGCAAATAAGAGGGAGAAGAACAAAGTTTTCATAAAACCTTCCTTTCAGAAATTATATTCATTGGAAGGATACGAGTGGCGCTCAGCAATCGGGCACTAAATTTATCTTGCGATCAGGGTGCAATGTGTAGTTTTATTCGTGTTATAAAGTGATACAGAATTAACCTAATAAATTGCGAGGAAACTTTATGATTACTCTTTATGGAAGTCCCAGATCGAGCGCGGGAAGATGCATCTGGACATTAGAAGAAGCAGGTGTGGCGTATACTCAAAAAGACGTCGATATGAAAAACAAAGAACATAAGTCGGCCGACTATTTAAAAATTAATCCCATGGGAAAAGTTCCGGCGATGGTCGACGGCGACGTCACTCTTTTTGAATCCATGGCGATCAACTACTACATCGCTGACACTTACAAAAAAGAATTGCTCGGGACGAATGCTCTTGAAAGAGGTCTTTCCATGCAATGGAGCTTCTGGGCAACCGCTGAATTGCAACCTCCAATCATTGAAGTCTTTATTCAAAAGGTCTTCGTTCCTGAAGATAAACGCGACCATAACATCATTGAAAAAAATCTCAATAAACTGCCCGAGCTTTTAAGTGTTCTCAACAATTCGTTGGCCCAGAAGAAATATTTGGCCGGTGATCAGTTCACTATCGGTGATATTAATACGGCAAGTGTCGCGAGTATTTGTCCCATGTTGGGAGTTGATCTCGGGGCCTATCCAAATATCAAGAATTGGTTGGGCGCTATCGGTGATCGCCCAGCTTTCCAAAAATACCAAAATCTAAGAAAATAAAAAGGGTTCCAGCACACCTTTGGCTGTCTGCTGCGTTAGACGCAACCGACAGCCAAAGGTGTGTTGGAACCGATGCTGATTACAACAAGAACTTAATGAGCCACGTAGGAATTGTTACCGCTTTCATTTTCAAGACTTTCTGATCAGATTCCCCGTAGATATTCGTGATCTTTCCATGACGGTCAGTGGCCGTCATGTCGCGATTCACTTTAAGACTCTGACGGACGAGATCAAAAACACTCTTCTTCACTTCCTCATTGAATTCGTTATTACCCTTACAGAAAAGCGCCATTTCCGTGTTGTAGAAATTGGAACGGTTATCAATGTTATAGGTTCCAATCATCACTTCAGTATAGCGGCTCGTTTCGTAGATCTGAGTTTTTGAATGCGTTCCCCAACGGGTATTTTTTGCGAAATCAATAGTCTCAAGCGTGGGACCAGAGAGATTCCCGTCGTGGAAGTAAATATTCACACCAGACTCTCTCCAATTTTTTACGCCGGTATACATCTGGGCCGATACAAAAATTCCATCCGTCGAAGCAAGAGAGTTCGTATAGATAGAAACTTTGACCTTCTTATCCATCAGAGATTTATAAAGCTGATCGGTGCGATTGTTATGCATCATGTACGGTGAAGAAATAAAGAGAGATTTATCAACCGCCTCGACTTTATCACGGAGAACTTCGCGCAGGTGGCGATAGTCTGTTTCGTATTCTTTGGTGAGACGTCTGACGAAATTTCCACCCGGAGCATCTGAGGCAAAACTCAGAACCGGACAAGTGTGCATCTTCTTAGCAGCAATCAATCTGCGGCCGATCGACTGCATTCGTACGCGCGTGGCCCGGTCACTAGCGCTTTCTTTGAAGAAATTCGTAGCGGCCAGGAGCTTTTTTTGGTTCTTCACTTTCGTGAGATCGGGCTGAATGCTGATGTCATGGAAATAAAATTTATCAAAGCTATCACGCATGGGCTTAACCATCGGCCCTTTTACATAAATATCACGGTCATTGAAGTTGAATTCGCGGTCGATATCGAAATACTCGTCTCCAAGATTCCGTCCACCGGTCAGGGCCTCAAGATCGTCGATCGCGAGAAGTTTTCTGTGATTGCGGAACTGGGCCGAACTCGGCTGGATGATAGTGGCGTCGTTGTAATACTTGATTTTGACTTTTCTTTCGACCAAATGTTTTGCGTAGTACTCATTCATCTGGAGATTGAGAAGTTTATCCACGAGGACTCTCACCTTCACACCTCTGCCAGCAGCAGCGATGAGTTCGTTTGCGAGAATCTTACCGGCGGTATCCGTGTTAAAGAGAAAGTACTCCACGGAGATGTGTTTTTTCGCCCGGCGGATCATATCCACTCGCAACTGGAAGGCGGAGATTCCGTCATCAATCATCATGACCTGGATCACTCCCCCGCTCTGTTCACTGTAGAAGGGATAAGGGATGGAGTTGGCAGTGGCCGACAGTGAGAATAAACAAAGGACTAAAATAATGATCGTATTCATTGAATCCTCTACACCTGTCTAAGATCGCGACACTTTTCAGTGCCTAAACCATTGATCCGTTTATAATAAGTTTGTATCAGCAATTAAGAGGCCAGAACTGAGAGCTCGGGATTGGTCGCTAATTGGAATGGTGGGAAAGCTCCTTGTGCATTATCCGGATTGATTTTTTTAAGGAGAAAAAAGATTCTCTGCTGTTTTTTTTAAACAGAAAATTAACACTGAATTCAATCGGCAGATTTTTGATTCGAAATGCGAATCGTGGGGAGTGGCCACTCTAGTGCATGACTTTCAAACTGCTATCGTGAAATCAACATTAACTGCCCTACTATAGTGGTGTTGAATAAGCTTTCCCCAGAAATTAGCGAATAAAATTTAATATCTTAGTCATTTTAATCGACGGCACTTAAACGCTTCTTGGGAAATTCAATCTTGAAATGACGAGTTTTCAATCTAACTCTAAGATAAGATTTCAAACCTCTGGGGACTAATAATTGACCCAACACCATTCAAATGGGGCAGTTTCTAAGGATTGTGCAAAGGATAAAAACCCAGAATGGTATTTGGGACTGGTTTAAAGAATCGGAGAAATATCAAGGTGAGCAGCGAGGGCACAACTGAGGGGCAAAGTCTTAAAATCACTCAGCAAATATTTATGGGAAAAGCCCGCACGATAGAACTCATCCCGGTAGATGAAGCCGGATGAGACAAGCAAATGAAAAGATCGTTCAAGAAGTATAAAAAGACGATGGGTGAATTGGCCCGTTGAAAATCTTCGTCCCAAGTGTTGATTCGATCATTCGCACAAATAGATTCTTTAGCGAAATGAATGGTCAGAAATCCGTCTTCCTCGAGAGAGGTAAGATTGAAAGCGCTATTCACAAAACTTTTTATCCGGGATCGCTTCTACATAGCTACTTTTTTTGACACAAAATGGTTTCGCGGTTTTTACCGGCCAATAAATTTCTTCCTCGTCGCCTTTTTCTAATAGTAAAAAACTTCGAAGTTTTGCGAAAATTCTCATAATTGAGATACTCACTGCTATCGCCTGCGCTGAATTTAAAATACTTGAAAGCATTGCAACACCAAGCTCCGTAAAAACAAACGGCTTAATCCTGATCCCCATCTTTTCACGGTTGGAGGTGCCAAATTAGTACCTCCAATTTTTCGGATTAGACTTTAAGAATTTAAATGTTTTAGACCTAGGCAAAGGTAAAGGTACAAGCGCCCTATTCTGTGCGAAGGAAGGTTCAGCATAATCCATATAGCGCGTTCGTGACTTCGCACTTAATTCGACTTAACTGTATCTATTAATTAATGTTAAATTAAATCTACAATCTAAAAGAGATATCTATAATTATTTTTGTATGGCGCTGAAGAATATGACTGTAAGCGATCCATTAACACATGGATCTAGATCTTGACCGGCAATAAATCTAAGAAGTCCTGCTCCGTTTCTGCTAATGGTAATTTTGTAAAAACCATCAGCAGATAATCAAAGGGATCCAGACCATTTGCTTTCGCCGTCTCAACTAAACTGTAGATGTTAGCACTGGCAGTGGCACCTTCTGGCTTCACCGAGAACATCCAGTTTTTTCTTCCAATCGTGAACGGGCGAATATGACTCTCGATATAGTTATTATCAATCTTGTATTCGCCATCGTTAAAGCAGTTCATCAGATATTCCCACTCATTTGTGGCATACCTTAACGCCTTGCCAGCGAGCGACTCTGGATTAACTTTTTGACTCTGTTCCTTGATCCACAATTCAAAGTCTCTCACAATAGGAAGAGACCTTGTGAGCCTCGTAAAAAATCGAGCTTCTGCTGACAAATTTTTAATTTCTTCTTCGATCTTATAAATCTTTTTGAAAAATACTAACCCCTGATTACCAATTCCTTTTCCACTAGAGCTCTTAAAGGCATCAAAGAACTTTCTTCGAGCATGTGCCCAACAGCCTAAGCGAAGTATCTTATTATTTTTGATTGCAGCAGCGTATCCATCGTATCCGTCCACCTGGAGTGCCCCGTG
>CANETG010000105.1 GCA_947440875.1 Bacteriovoracaceae bacterium | reverse complement strand
CACAACTCACGGCGAGTTCGACGTGGAATTTTTTTGCGCGCAAATAGTCCCGGAGCGTTTGACCCAGGTTAGGCTCATCTTCCACAAGGAGAAGTGGGAGATCGATCATGCATCGGCTCCCGGAGTCTCAAAGATGAGTTGGAATTTCAGTCTGTTATCGTTACTCACGATGAAACTTCCACGCATCTTTCTCATGAGGCTTTTGATAAGATAAAGCCCGATGCCAGAGCCTTTTGAAGATTCGAATTTATAAAAAAGGTCACCCAGCTTTTCTACCGGACCAGAAAATTTCTTTCCATTGTCGTCGTAGGTGACCAGGACATGCTGCTCTTGAAGAACGGAAGACACTGTTATTTTTTTCGTCTGTGAATTGTGTCGCAGAGTATTCTCAATGAGATTTCTAATGATCATGTTCAGTGCCAACTCATCAGCGATGATTTCAGACGCACCCTCGGAAAAATTGAGCTCGAGTTTAATGCCGTCCAATCTACTTTGATGACGCCGGAAATACTTTTCAAGGCTCACGGATGTGAGTGTCAGATTCCCATCTTGCTCAATCCGAGAGAGCTGAAGACTCTTCTCTAATTCGGATTCAAGTTTATCGGTATCTTCGACGAGCCTCTTTGTGAGGTCCGAGAGCTGTTCATGAGAATGAGATTCATCTCCGATGAGATCTTTAATCACCTCGGCCTGGAGACGCATGCTCGCCAGAGGAGTTTTTAGTTCATGCGACAGAGATGAGAAAAATGCCTGCATCGCCTGCGACTTTCTCATGTCTCGGTAGTACATCGCAAAAAGAGACGCACCCAGAAGAAGGAGTGTGATGAAAAAGAAAGTTCCTTCCCACCTCATCATATTAAGAAATTTGCTCTGCGAACCAAGCTGCGGCAGGTTTAATCCGGACATCATGGAGTGAAGTTTGAAGACGAGAAAGAGCCACCACGACCCGATCCCAAACAAAAGAACAACCCACATGAGAGTAAGACCATAGAACCAGCGGCGTGCTTTAATTACGTCCATAATCTCCGTTTGAGCTCGGCCTGCACTTCTTCATTGTGCGCGAGGCTCCCGAATCCAACTTCGTAGCCATTCGGAGCGAGATAAATTCCCTTATTTAAGAAGACTTCAAAAAGAGCTTTGAATCTTTCATTCATGTTGAGCGGGAGCTGAGTGATTCTTACGAGTTTATCTTTCGTAGAGATCGGATAAAAAAGAGATCCGTAGCGAACGATTTGAAAATCGTCAAAACCGTTTTTATCCATCCAGTCCTGCATGATAGCGACGACATTTTCGGAGTATTTATCCAAGCGAGCGTAGGCTTCAGGAGTGAGTTTTTTGCAGTTCACAAGCCCCGCTGCCATGGCGACCGGATTTCCCGAGAGAGTTCCGGCCTGATAGACGGGACCCAGAGGTGCAAGAAATTCCATGAATTTTTTTGGCCCCGCAACGGCACCAACAGGCATACCTCCACCAATAATTTTTCCGTAAGTGACGAGATCCGGAATCACTCCCGTTTCTCCGGCCATGCCGCAAAATCCAATTCTGAAGCCGGAAATAACTTCATCGAACACAAGGAGAGCGCAGTTCTTGTTACAAATCTCGCGAAGTCCTTTCAGAAATTCGACATCCTGAATGAGCAGTCCGTTGTTGGCGGGAAGCGGTTCAATGAAAATCGCGGCAATTTGGTCTTTGTGATCTTCAAAAACTTTTTTTACTTCTTCGAGATCACCGAGCTCGCAGATGAGCGTGTCGCTCGCTTGTCTTTCTGTGACACCTTTACTGGACGCTTCGGCGGTCCCGGCCAAACCTGAGCCGGCCTTAATCAGCATGGCATCGAGGTGCCCGTGGTAGCAGCCATTGAACTTAATAATTTTCGAGCGACCTGTGATTCCTCGGGCGAGTCTCACCGCGGCCATGACAGCTTCCGTTCCAGAATTTGTGAAACGAATCTGCTCGATGAAACAAATGCGGTTGACGATATACTCAGCGAGTTCGAGAGAATATTTTTCACACGCACCAAAGGTCCAACCATTGTCGAGTGCCTTGATGATCGCCTCTTTAATCTCAGGATCTTGGTGACCATGAATCAGAGGTCCAAAACTCATACAAAAATCGATGTAGTTTTTTCCTTCCTCGTCCCAAATGTAGGCGCCTTTCCCGCGGTTGATAAATCGCGGTGTGGTGTGGAGCCCTTTGAATGACCGAACCGGAGAGTGCACTCCACCAGGAACATATTGAAGTGATTTTTTAAAGAGTTCTTCAGAATTCATACGATTCCTTATGCAAGTAAGTAAAATTCTTCCATACTTGGGAGTGGGGTGATTTTCACTCCCGCTTTCCGAAATTCATTCCACGTTTTTCCTAGTCCACAAAAATGAAGCGCCTCATTGAGGAAGGAAAATGATTTTATGAAATGTTGATACTCGGGGTAACTAGACCAGAAACAAGCACCTACTTCGCGAAGTTCGTTCTCATAAGCAGGATCTATTTTTTTAGGAGTGCGTTTGTAGCAACCAATCACTGCACCCAAATCATTTTTACCATTATCATGTGACAGTGTGAGCCAGTCATCCCGGAGGTCAGCGTTCATCATCCGAAGTGCTTGCGAATTTTGGAGTTCATGAAGATCCTGGGTACCAAGACTGTCACTCGTTCCATTAATCCAGAAACCAGCTTCCGTAAGTATTGATGCTGTTTTCGTGCCTGCAGCCCAAAGACTGGCTGGTCTTCCCTTGATGGAACTTTGAAGAGACGGGAGGCAATAGCGGGACGTCACGAATACATGTTTTTTTTCTAACTCAAGCATTCTCTTTTCAGGAACTTTTTCGAGGAACTCATCATAAACGATTCCTGGTCTGGTTCCTTTCGGAAGGCCCACGAATAATTTTTTCTTAGAGGGAGAAGGGATCGTGACACCTTCAAGCCATTTTTTCTCAATTCGTTTTCCGTCAACTTCGCCGGCATGAACGTGGAGATAATAATCCTCCACTTTCTTCACGTGAATTCCTACGGCGAGGTGACAGCCGCCTCCGTATTCTTTGAAGGCAAGTCTTTCGCGCGAAACTTCTTCGACCGTTTTTTCATGAGAAAGTTGGGAAATGATTTTGAGAAGTTTATCACCGTCTTCGCGGTTGTCTCTGGTTTCAATTGCCAGTGCTCCTTGAGAAGCTGCCGAGGGGAAAGTACTTTGCGGAAGAATGAGATAATTCATCTTCTTGAGAAGTCCCGCAAGTTCTTCGGCCGACTTATGAGTCTGCGAGAGACGCTCAAGTCCGGCGAGGGCAAGTGTAATGGCGTGATATTCACCGTCGCGGAGTTTTTTGATTCGAGTGTTGACGTTCCCGCGTAATGTCTCACAGCGAATGGGACAATCTTTTGCCTTGAGATGTGGGATAAATCCAGAAAGTTTATGAGTGAGATTAGTGATTCTTCTCGGTGAAGAAGTTCCCACCACGAAGTCACCTTCCCAGGTCGGAAGTTTCGAAATCGTCTCTTCCATGACGAGGAGAATGTCGTGAGCAAATTTTCGCTCCGAAACGGCGGCGAGTTTGATTCCCTCGGGTCTCTGAGAACCAAGGTCTTTGTAGGAATGGATCACCAGATCCACTTCGCCCTTCAAAAGAGCTTCATCAAGTTCTTTGGTGAAAAAGTCCTTTCCATCGAGCTGCCAAAGCGGCTTGTTGGTGACCTCATCGCCTTGAGTTTTGATGAGAACGAGTTCGAAGGTCTCGCCGGAAATCCGTTCGAGTTCGTTTTTCATTAATGTCGACTGAGTCACTGCTAAGAGTGACCCACGAGTTCCAATTTTGTAGTGCATACTTAGTTACAGATATCTCATGTCGGAGACGGTTTGAGGAGAGACAAGAGCCTCTCGAGCATTCAATTTCGCCTCAAGAAGCGATTTTCTTTTATGAGTGATCTCAATCATGGCCTCGCGGGCCAAACTGATTTGCTGTTCTTTATGGGTTTCTACGACGGCACCTTCGTCAAAAATGTCCTGAAGCCGGATAACTCCCTGGGAAATTCCCATTTTCGTCTGAATGACAGAGGGACTACCGAGGTCCACGAAAAGACCTTTTTCCCAGCTTGTAAAAAATGTTTCGGTGAAAAGAATCTCTCCGGAACCAATCGTATTAGCGATGTAGGATTCGCTCGAAAGCTCAGCGCGATTTTCCCAAGGAATCACCGAAATTTTATGCATCAGTGAGAGTTCTTTAACGCGCTCAGAGTTTCTGGCACAAATACTCACGCGGACTTTCTTTTTCAGTTGATTAATCAGGTCTTCGGCCAGCATCCCTGAGCCCACGATCACCACATGAAGAGCTTTCGCCCTCTGAAAATGGCGACGAGTAAGAGAGGCGTACGTTTTTTGGGAAATCCCAATTAAGTACTGAGTGCGGATATCTTTTGCATCTTTAAATAACTTTTCGAGCACCGTGAGGAGCTTGGTGTCTTTCAAAGTGGTCGAGGCATAAAGCTTGTAGGCTTCTTTAAACTGGCCCACGATTTCGTTCTCGCCAATAAGCTTACTTTTGAGACCACAGATGGTTTCGAGAAGGAAGAGATAAGCATCTTCACCGCTGGCCATTTCATGCGAGGGGAGTTTTCCGTTAGATCTCAGGGGATCGTGATTCATGGCGAGGACGATGGTGCGCTGACAGGTCGTGAGAATGAATGAGCCGGGGCTCAGGTCGACTGGTTCTAGTGAACCAGCGGGAAAATTCCATAAAGTTAAACCTTTCAACATGGGGTAAGAATAATGAATCTCACCTGTTAATTTGTCATGGAAATGTCATTGCCGTGGTAAAATCGAGGCTTTGTGGGCGCTCACTATTTGTCTAACCTACCGCATTTACTTGACACCATTTTCGCCTTATTATGAAGTTTCTTAAATCGGACCTCCGTCGGATATTCTCAATGTCAACCTGGATCAAATCTCAATTTCTCGCTTTTGACACTCAGGTCGACGGTGCGATCAGTTTTTTTCTTCAACACTATGGGAAAACCAGATTCATGGTCGCGATGTCGAAAAAAGCTCAATACTTAGGGCTCGAAAGACTCTTTCTTAAGGGTCCCAAAGCATTCGTTTACTTCTTTTTGTTTTACCTCGTCCGAGATACGATTCTCTACATCGTTATCCCCATTGGCTTTGCGGCGTGGGTTGATTAAAAGTTGAGGAGAGTCGATGGAATCGTTCACCATTTTTTACACCCTTTTAGGGGGGCTTGGTCTGTTCTTTTACGGCATGAAATTCATGTCGGACGGGGTTCAGGCAATTTCGGGTGACATCATCCGCAAGATGATTAACTCACTCACCGCCAACCGTTTTATGGCCGTCGGGGTAGGTCTTCTTGTGACTTGTTTAGTGCAGTCCTCTTCCGTGACTACGGTCATGACCGTTGGATTTGTGAACGCAAGTCTCATGAACCTCACTCAAGCGATCGCAGTGATTCTCGGAGCAAACATTGGAACAACCATTACCGGCTGGCTCGTGTCTTTGAACCTCGGGGATTTTGCGCTCCTCTTGGTCGGTGTGGGTTTTTTTCCAGGACTTTTTTCAAAAACTGAACGTTGGCAACATCTCGGTCTTTGCATTCTCGGAGCGGGACTCCTGTTCTTAGGAATTAATGCGATGACCTCCGCAATGATTTCTCTGAAAGGCAGTGAGTCCTTCATGAATTCCATTTCGTATTTCACGAAAGACCACGCAGGTGCTTATATTTCGACCATTATGATGGGATGCCTTCTGACGATGATCGTTCAGTCATCGACCGCAATGCTGGCGCTCACGATGGTCATGGCATACGTGGGAATTCTTCCCTATCACACAGCGATTTGCATGGTCCTCGGTGAGAATGTGGGGACAACTATTTCCGCACTCCTTGCTTCAATCGGTGCGACATCAAACGCCAGACGAGCGGCGACGGCACACGGATTTATTAAAGTGGTGAATGTCATTATTGTTCTCATTGTGTTCCCCATCTATCTTCAGGCGGTGAATGCGCTCATTCCCCAGGACCCATACTTCATGAACGAGCAGGGATACTTCCCATTCGCTATGGCGCACATCGCTTGGGCACATACATTATTTAACGTGATCGCTGCGATCGTTTTTCTGCCTTTCACGAATGTCCTCGCACGTGTCGTGACGAACATCATTCCCGAGAGATTTGAGAAAGAAGTTCCGCATCTTCTCGTTCTCGGTGACCCCAATAACATGCTCCCTGCTGCCTCGATGACCCAAGCGGAATCGGAACTTCGGAAGATGAAAGATATCGTCGAGCGGATGTACAAACTCACCCGCGAGTATTGGGACGCTGATGAGTATGATTCGAAAAAACTAGCGAAGATTATCGACTACGAACGCATCACCGATAACATTCATAAAGAGATTACAGTTTTTCTTTGTTACGTGATGGAAAAACCAATGTCGCATCATCAGTCGGAGCAAATTCAAAGCATGATTAAGATATCTGATGAGCTCGAAAGTGTGGCCGATTATATCGAGCGCCTCGCAAATTATCGTGAGCGTTTCAAAAAAGATGAACGACTCACTGGGGAATCTCGCGATGAGTTTTTTCAGTTCCTCGATGACGTTGGGAGTTTCTTCATCATGGTCGGAAACGGACTTCAAGACGGTGAGTACGTCGACATGAGTAAGATTGAGGCAAAATCTCACGAGCTTCAACTTTGGGCAGACAGTATGAGAGAGAAGCATCTCGATCGTATTTCTAAAGGCTCTTATCCTCCGGTCACAGCACTCACGTATTCAGACATGGTCGTCGCACTCAGAAAAATCCGTGCTCACTCATTTCTCATGGCCAGTGCGATCGAAAATCTCCACGCCAAACACGAATAGGTTCCAGCACACCTGTGGCTGTCGATCGCGTTAGACGCGATCGACAGCCACAGGTGTGCTGGAACCTAAGCTGCTTTGTTTTTCTTGATGAGAAAGACACTGAAGGCACCTGCAGTGAGGAACATAAAGATCGAATAAATCGCCGCAGGAATTGCTAGTTCAAAAGATCCCAAAACAGTCATCGCTATATACAGAGCAAGAGTGGAGTTATGAATTCCTACCTCCATTGTGATCGCGGTGGCTTCCTGATGACGAAGTTTAAAGAGCATCGACATAAAATATCCAATCGCCATCGAACCGATGTTGAAAACCAGCATCGCAATTCCGATTTGCCCCATCGACGTCATGAGCTGATCTTTTTCTTTCAGAACTGCCACGACAGTAATGAGTGCGAGAACCAAGATGGAAAAAATTCTGACGGGTTTATCTGCTTTCGCTGAAAGTTCTGGTTTTAATCTACGGATCACCATGCCGATGATCACGGGCACTAAAACAATGAGAAAAACTTCAATCGTTTTCCTAAATTGAAGACCAATCGCCTCCGAGCCACCGAAGTGCGAAATCGAAAGATTCACCACGAGTGGCAATGTGAACGCAGCGAGGACACAGTTAATGGCTGTCAAAGTGAGATTAAGTGCCACGTCTCCGTGAGAAAGATGCGAGAAAATATTAGCGGCGACACCACCGGGGCTTGCAGCAAGAATCATGAGCCCAATAGAAAGCGTAGGTGAGAATTGAAAAAGATAACAAAGCGAGAAAGCGAGAAGGGGAAGAAGCGCCATTTGGCAGAAGAGACCCACGACAACACTTCGGGGATACTTCAGCACTCTCTTAAAATCATCGGGAGATAGCGAAAGACCGAAGCCCAGCATGATAATTGCTAGAGAAAGAGGAAGGAAAACGGAAACGATGGTTTGTGTTGTCATCCCTTCATCTTATCAATTTCTTTATTGAGAGCAATAGGAAATGAAACGTACGCTGTCGTCCAAAAATTCTAGTGTACCTGATTTCATGCTACTATCTGAAGACGATAGGAACTTCCATTTCCCAGAGAGGATGCCACCTTCGTCGGTCATTCGTTCGTAAGTAACCTGAACGCGACTGTCATCGATGACTAAATGATCGTTAACGAATTCATAACTATATCTCTTTCCTGCTTCAGGATTTGGTCCACATTCCGATCCCATTTTTCCGACAGGTAATAGATCAGAAAGAATGATTTCGTCAGATGAGACAAAAGCATTCATCTGAACATCCTGGGTCACATCAGACTTCATCTTGTTGCTGGAGCTACCTTCCTGGCAAGCAATGAGAAGGGGGAAAAGAATAAGATATTTCATGGGTGACCTCTTTTGAGGCAAATATATCAGAGTGCAGTCCCTCAAGGAGGGAATTGGGAAAAACTTCCCAAGGCCGTTGAAAAATTAAGCAGTGAAAAGTAATTGCTCAAAAAAGTGTGGAGTTATAAAGAGTTAATTAGCTTTCCGAGGTATGGAATGACCTCTCTTTGCGAGATTCGATCCTCGAGATAGTTCCAAAAACTTACGTTCAGTTTCCGGCAGGT
>CANETG010000104.1 GCA_947440875.1 Bacteriovoracaceae bacterium | reverse complement strand
CTTGGCGACGCACCGGCGACGATGGCACCCTCATATTTTTTCTGAAAAAACTTACTCCCTGGGCGAGTGGCGTGAACCATACGAATAATCATGTCTTTTATTTTTTCATCGACGTAGATAGCTTCTACTTTTTCTTTTAACTGCGCCAGGTCCTGTTCCGTCATCACTGGTCTAAGATCAAGCTGCCCTGGCTTTAAGCCAAGAACACTTTTTTCGGCTTCAAAATCAGGATAATCCACTGAAATTTTCATCATGAAACGATCTAGCTGAGCCTCTGGAAGATTGTAGGTCCCTTCTTGCTCGATCGGATTCTGTGTGGCGAGAACGACAAACGGTGTGGGCAGCTTGTGCGTCTTGTCGCCAATGGTCACTTGTTTTTCTGCCATGGCTTCGAGGAGAGCGGCCTGGACTTTCGCTGGAGAGCGATTGATTTCATCGGCCAAAACGAGCTGAGTAAAAATCGGACCAAACTTCGTCGTGAATTCCTGCTTCTGCTGATTGTACATCATAGTGCCGATGAGATCAGAGGGCAGAAGATCGGGGGTGAACTGAATCCTCTGAAATTGCAAATGGCAAAGCTTACTCATGACCGACACACTTAGAGTCTTACCGAGTCCAGGGAGACCTTCGATTAAGAGATGGCCTTCACAAATAAGTGCCGCCAGAATACTTTCAAGAAGTTCATCTTGACCGAAAACTATTTTCCGAGCCTCTGAAAGTGTCAGTTGAATTTTTTCCTGCAGAATCATTTAACTCTCCAATAAGTAAAAGTACGATTTGATGTAATTTGATTTATCATTTTGCGATCGAATAGGGTGATCCCAACCTTGTATGCCTGTGTGAATAAGCTGAATCTTTCTGCCTTCTTTATTGGCAGCGTCCAAAATATTCTTCTGAAATTCTTCATGGCTCACGTAATGAGTACAAGAGGAAAAAACGACAAGGGTCCCGGGATGAGAAATTTTCATGACCTTACGATGAAGTTTAGAATAACCGTCGAGAGCTTGATCTTTCTGGAGATGACTTTTAGCAAAAGCAGGTGGGTCGCACATGACAAGGTCGTATTGCTTTTTATTTGAAATTGCATCGTCCATAAATTTAAACACATCTTGCCGGAAAAAATTTCCTTTATTCATAAAGCCATTTAATTCGATTGCTCGAAAGACTTCGATGGAAAAATCCCCTTGATCTACAAAGTCCACCTGACAGACTCCGCCCTTGAGAGCATTGAGACCCCAGGCCCCGGCATAACAAAAAAGATCGATACCTGTTTTAGGTTTGATCTTTAAACGCTGAAGAATTTCCTGGAGAGCCTTTCTGTTTTCTCGGTGATCATAGTAAAAGCCTACCTTCTGAATAACCTCAGAACGCAGCTCATAATTAAGTGCGTTCTCTTTGACTATCAAAGCAGGAACCGCTTCGTGTTCAAACACAGGAAGGAATTCTCGTTCACGATATTTTTCGTTATCTAAAAAGTAAGACTTTATACTTAGTTCTTCAGAGAAAACTTTCGCTATAAAATCTCGATACCGATCAACTCCAGCGGTATTAATCTGAATAACGATCGCATTGGTAAAGTGATCAACTATCAGTCCGGGTAGGCCATCACTTGTGCCGTAAAAAACTCGAGACCCATCTTCATAGCCAAAATATTGGTGACGTTTTTTAATCGCTGAAACGATTTTCTGTTTAATAAACGCTTCGACCATGAAAGAGGAAAGATCTTTCACTTCATCCAGGACTTGTACGCAGGAAAACTTTTCGTCGACCATCGGATTCACAAAACAAAGCCAAAAAGATTTTTCTGCAGAGAGGAGACACCATTCCCCTGGTGGAACGGATTTCACAGACCCCTCAAGGTCGGACGATTTGAGTTCTTTGTGAAAAGAACGAATTTTATTAAGACCGCTCTTTGAAAGAGTGAGAGTGCGCATGTTTCCTCAGATGATTAGGATATTATAACCCTTAGGAAATTCCCCTCAAGCAGAAGCATCACACGAAGCGAGAATTTCATTGAAGCGAAAGAGTCGGTTAAGGGTTCGTTTGAGTCGCCGGAGGAGTGTCTCCCAAGAAGTAGCGCAAGCCTTCACCGGTATTGATTTTATAGTTTTTAAATTCGATGCTTTCTTCACTCCTAATTAGTTTGTCGCCCTGTTGCTCAACAGCAAGAGTGACTTCGGTAAGAACACCCACACCCTGAGAGGATCCATAGCTTAATTTTCTCGTCGACTTAATAATCTGGCCACCCTCGTTATTAGTCACAACGACTTGGCCAATCACAGCTCTTCCCTCCGAGAAATTCTTCTTTTCGTAAATCCAGTTCATATTCCAGCTCCCCAGTGGCTTGTTTCCTACAATCTCAGACAGCCTATCTTGATCATCAAACTTCAAGATGTAAGATGGAATGGGAGCAAGGCCCGAGCTATCTGTCGCAATAAACTCACGTGGAGCTTTGCCTGGAGTCATTTTGTAATTCGGAAATCTTTGCTCAACAGTCATCGGCAATAAACTATCAAGGAGAGGCATCGCGAGTGCTCGCAACTGACTTTTGGCTTCCAAAAACCCTTCCGGTAAACCAATGACATCTACCGCAAGTCTTTCTGGAGACAGAGTCCAGTGGATGCGAAAAACGAGCTCTTTCACTTTACCAAATATTTTCTGTTCATTCACCTGATCGAGAAGTTTGGCACTGGTCATGTCGACAGAGAAGTCACGAACGCCCTTATTTTTTAACGAATAAATTTTTCTATCGAAGAGAGAAAAGTACGTGGCCGGAGCTTGAGCAAGGGCCGTTGATGTCGTGAGAACTATCCATAATCCGAAAATAATTTTCATACTATTCCTGAATAAAAGTGGAGATGTCGACAATGGGACATCGCAGGTGTTTTTCTTTCTTGTATGTTACCATACCAGCGACACCGGAGACACCTTTCAGATTTTTCACCTGGGTAAAAATAACTGGCACCCAATCACTTTTAAAGTGAGAAAAATGGGCAAGTATAGACGCCGCCAGATTCATCTCCTCCGTTGACGGAAGTCCCGCACTCATACGAATAATCACATGGGCACTCTTTAAACCGTCGAGGTGAAGCCAGGTATCTTCTTTTCCGGCCCACTTTGATCGGAGTTGGTCATTTCCTTTAGCTGATTTTCCTACTGCTATTTGGCAGTTCGGAGTGACATAAACTTTAAAGTCATCTGCTTCATCGGATACTTTTTCAGAAATTAATGACGTTGTCGCTTCTTCGCCCCAGGCTATTTTAGTCATCGGAAGAGTGCTGACTTTTTGATCTGACTTGGGCTTTTCTTCTATGGTGCGATTGACGACCCCGAGACGCTCACTCAGGATAGTTTCTCCCTTCTTTAGTTTTTTAATCTTTTGGAACAGAAGATTTCGCCGCTCAAAGGCGTTGAGTTCACCTTCAAATTTAATTTTATGATCACCCACTTTGAGTTCATAAATATGGTCGAGTGAGTCACCCTGGTTCAGCAGGTCCTGAATTTTTTCCCACTGCCGAGCTTTCGATATATCTTCTTCAATTTTTCCCTTTTTTCTCTCAAGAAAACCTGGTTTAAAGTGACCCGCTTTCATGTTTGCGGCTTCTTCTTCGTTGGCAAGAATCGCCTGGGCTGAAAGCATTTGTTTTGAAACTATGTCATGCTTCAGATCCGACCTTCGTCCAATTTCATCAAAACATGCATACAAATCCGTCACTTCTTCGGAAGCCGAAACAGGACGATTCTTCCAGCTCATAAGAATTTTGAGCTGTCCGTCAGGAGACTCTCGGTACGAGTGCACAAAATAAACCTTCCGCGCCTTCCACAAAAGAAGGAGGGACTGTTTCATGCCAAATTTCTGATAATCGAGCTTAACGATCCGGTCATTTGCGTCCATCTCTAGGCCTAAAAAAGTACAAGAGCTGAGATGGCGCCTGAGGTACTCAAGAAAATTATCTTTTCTCCTCAGGGCAGAGGCAGGGGGGATTTCATCCAACCAAACGCCTTCGATTCCTGAACCCCGTCCCAGATAGATCACTTTCGTTTTTCCAGGCACTCGGATGGAAAGACTGACAAAGAAAGCGGTACTGTACAACTTTTGAATCTGACCTCCAATGAGGTCAGCAGTTTGAATAGCTTTTACTTGGGACTCTAAATCTCGGTAGTATTGAATCATATGACCATCAATCTTATTAATCATTTTGGCTCAATCCATCATTCGCAAGTGGAATGGGATACTCTCTGCAGTATTATATCTCAGTTTGCTTATTTTGAATCGAATAAGAAGTCTGTTATTGAGACCGTTTTCGCTGGAGACCCAAGAGGACTTGAGAATGAATTACATAAAGTTTCTCAATACCTAAAACATATTTCAGACGACCAGAGACAGATCCTCATCCAAATCCTCTCGCGTCTTCCGTCTGATGAGTCATTAAAAAAATATCTATCGCACTTATCGAAAAGTGGGTCTTTAAATTTTAACGAACTGAATAAGGTGGCCTTACTGGCCGAGGGGGGGGGATTCATTCGCAATGACTTTCCCAAGCTTCCTCTGCCCGAATTTGAAATGATCAAAGAGCAGGATCACATTGAGATTCAACGTAAAGTGCTTAAAGAATTTCGTCATCTCGTGGATACGGATGGAGAACTCCATCTTGATCGCCATCCGGAACTTTCGGAGTTCACGAGGCGTTTACGAGAACTAGAAGATCGTATCCGGAAAACAGTTCAGGAATGGATCAATGAACCCACTCACCAAAAGGCTCTTCAATATAATAGTTATGATATTCATTATGATCGTTATGTCGTTCCCGTCAGATCAGATTCTTATCGATCAGAATTAGGATTAATTGTTTCGCGCTCGGAGTCGGGTTCAACTCTTTTTGTAGAGCCTTTTATTGTTCGTGACGCTTGCAATAAGCGCATGGAGCTTATTGCTAAAATAGATGAAATCATCAACCAACTTGCCCTGAAATTTTCTCAGGGCTTTGCCTCTTTTTCAGAACTCCTAAACCTTTTGCACGAGCAGATGCTTCGGATCGATTTCTATTTGGCCAAATCTGCCTTTGCGACACATCATCATTTAGAGAGACCAACACTTCGAGAAAGACCGGGATTTCGATTCAGTTCTTTATTTCACCCGCTTATTAAAAATGCTGTGAAAAACGATGTGGAATGTCGCGATAGCGATAGCGGGATTGTGATCTCTGGTCCCAACACGGGTGGTAAAACTGTTTTTTTAAAATCTGTCGCTCTGTCTTATCTCATGTTTTTTCATGGTCACTATGTCCCCGCCCGTGAAGCTGAGCTTTACCCCTATGACGGATTATTTTATTTTGGTGATGATCTCCAGGATCTCAAGTCAGGTCTCAGTTCATTTTCTGGTGAAGTAAAAAACTACATTGAGCTCATGGAGAATATTCTCCCGACGAATCTTATTCTCATCGATGAAATTTTTAATTCGACATCCTCGGATGAGGCGTCAGCCCTTTCTATGGCGTATTTTGATGAGCTTCACACAAGAGCTCAATGTCACATCATTGTTTCTACCCATCACCAGATGTTTAAAACCTTGATTCATCAGAATCGCCACTACATTTCGTGTCACGTCGGTTTTGATACCAAGAACATGCGGCCGACTTATAAAATCATCTGGGGAACTCCCGGGAGTTCGATGGCAATTGAGATTTTCCGTATTCTCGCTCGGAAGAATGCGGCTGCCAAAGAGATTCCCGATCGCGCACTTTCCCAGCTCACCCAGAAAAATGTGAGCTATGAAACTCTCCTGATGCGAGTGACGGAAAAGCAGATTGAACTCGATCATCTCCTGACGACAAATCGTCAGCACGAAACGGAATTGAAAAATCAAAAAGGGGCGATGGAAGGAGTCCTTAATCTCAGGCTTCAGGATGAGATCCAAAGAGCAAAAAAGGAAGTTGACCGGATTCTTCACGAGGCACGAACCCTGGTCGAAGAGGCCAGAAGAAAAGAAATTGTGAAAACCCGAAGGATCGATGAAAAGGGATTTTCACTTCACACGGATCTCAAAAAAATTGTCGGTGAACAAGTCGAGACTAGGACTGAAGTTCCACAGGGCAATCTCACTGCGAGCGAACTTAATCCAGGTGATGTCGTACACTCACTGACGATGAAAAAAGATTTCACGGTTCACAAGGTGGATGTGCGCAAACAGGAAGTGATGATAGCCAAAGGTCCCATCAAGATCACGGTCCCCGTAACGACCCTGATCCGCACGAAAAACTCGCTTCCCCCTGGACAGGTCACAGTAAGTTACAATAAGACACGGAATGCTCAGGTAGAACTCGATGTGAGAGGAATGCGACTCTCCGAATGCCAATCTTTCGTGGAGCAAGCCCTCGGAGATCTTCTTTCAGGGGACGTTCCCTACATCAGTGTCATTCATGGCCACGGAGACGGCATCCTCAAAAACTGGTTAAGAGACTTTCTTAAGAAATCGCGAGATTTTAAGAGTGAATTGCCGGAAAGTGGGAACGACGGCGAAACAAAAATTACTTTAAATTAAATTATATTCCACTAAGATGATGGGATGAGCTTGGACAAATTTTTCTCGGGAAAATATTTTCCGCAGGCAGTACTGCTTCTTCTCATTCTGCTGGCACACGGGAATATCCTCGTACCCTATCAAATCGAGAATCCAGATGCCGGATTGATTTACCCCCTTCTGGAGAAAATTTCGGGTTTGGTGGAGTATCTTACCCTTCTGGCCGATTTTGAGACATTTGATTTTCAGCCCGTCCGCGATCTGACATTTTTTGCTGATATTTATGTCTTTAGTGAATTCGGACTCATCGTCACGATCCTCTTTAACTGCCTGCTCTGGTGGTGCGCATGCCTGGTCCTTTTACGAATTCTGGAGGAGCAACTCCCCCGTTTAAAGAGAACTTCTTCAACTCTTCTGGTGTATGCGATCTCTGTTTATCCCATATTTCTCCAAACCATTAATTGGGGAATTGCCCGGAAACATATTCTAGCCTTCCTCTTCACGCTTCTGGCGACGCGCTACTTTCTGTTGTGGCTTCGGAATGGGAAAAATCCCTTCCTGATTGTCATCTTTTACTGTCTTTCTGTTCTTTCACTTCCCATTTCCATGGCGTGGCCAGTTTGGGCATTACTGACAAGCTTTATGCATCCCACTTCTGCAGCTAAAGGAAAACGAAAGCTCTTCACCATTCTCTTTTCGATCATGGTCCTGATCCTCGGAATTAATTGGGCCTATTATAAAACGAGCTTCAGATTTCTTGAAGTCTACCCAAGAAAGGTCAATACGTTCGAAATTGGCCATTCCCTCTTGAGCCTCGGACTTCAGTTTAAACAGATCATCTTCCCCTACAATTTGAGCTTCTTTTACGAATATGGTCTTGAGTCGTATCTTGGGATCGTTGCTTTTATCGCTTTTCTTGGTTGGTTAATCCTCAAAAGAAAATTGGATGTCGATGTGAAGACCTGGACAGCTTTCGCTGGGGTTCATCTCGTCGTCACACTGAGTTCCCCTGACATTTATTATGACCCGTACGTTCTTTTTCCGGGAGTTGGCTTTTTCATCGTTCTCTTTCATCTCTTTGCAGAACGAATAAATAAATGGAACTTCGCCCTAGTACCCTTGATCCTTTTTTGGAGTATTTTTACATTCACACAGAATCGCATGTGGAAAGATTCCGTTCTCTTTTATCAGCGCAGCTATGAAGCTAATCCGAACTGCTCGAACGCAGCCATGTACTCCATACGGACCTACATGAGTGGGAAATCGCTCCCGAACGAACTTTACGATTACCTTCAGGTTGAGCGATGCCTGAGTTCAAATCCAGAAGATAGCCCTGCTATGAGGCAAAAGAAATTTGTCCTGCAAACGATGATTTATTATTTTGAGGAAGATATTGATCCAGTCTATCGGGAGTCTATGCTCCGGGAACTTTCACTGAAGCACTATTACGCTTTGGCACTTTTTGCCGCCTACCTTGTGAAAAAGGACCGAAAAGAGGAGCTGGAAGATATTCTCCGGGATTTCAATCAGAAGTACAGTCAAACGAATTTACGGTTCGAATGGGATTTTATATTTTCTGAAGTTGTTCCGGATTACTGCAAAAAACACGAACTCAAAGAGTGCATGACATTCTCAAACATGTGGAAAGAAAAAAAGCGCATGCCCTTTTTCTAATCAATCAGTTTACCGATTCTCCACGGACGGAACTTCCACGATTCCTGCTCGTCTTCACTCCATGGCCATGGCACTGAAAGAGAGAACCAAACGAGAATGGCTTTCCCTTTGATATTCCCGAATGGAACCGTTCCCCAGCGACGGGAATCGGCGGAGAAGTCACGGTTGTCACCCATCACGAAAAAATTATCTTTCGGGACGGTGAATTTGTAGTAGTTCGCGAAGTAATCATTTCCGACGTCCACTTGAGTGACGTGAGTTTGGTCACCT
>CANETG010000103.1 GCA_947440875.1 Bacteriovoracaceae bacterium | reverse complement strand
CAGTTGGTATAGATTTCTGCTGATGATGAACCACTGAGTTCGTAAAGGGTTCCTTCAACCAGGGCGGTGATCTTAAGGGGACCTGTTGGCAAAGACGGCGCCTGAGTTGAGGCCGACGTTCCCGAAAGTTTAGCCACCACATCCCGAAGTGCGTGCAGTTTTCTGATATTGAGGATTGTTTCAAAGTCATCCGAACCAGCGTCCTCTTCGAGCATCTCAAGAGTATCGTAGATTTCAATGATAGCGTCAGAATAATCAAAGGCCGCCTCATCACGCGAGAAATCCCAGTTGATCATTTCAAGTGATTTATAGAAAAGGCGGTACTGGGCCGTGGCATCGAAGACGTTCATGATCCCGGGGAGCATGTTCTGAGCAAAGCTCATGGCAAAAGCCGCGTACCCGATTGAGGTCGATGTTGATCCAGTCGCCGCACGACGCTGATACGAAAGATCGGATTCATAAACCGAAAGCGCCAGACGAATCGAGCGCACCTGAAGATCGAGTGCATTCTCAAGAACACCAACGTCATTCACATCAGCTTCGCGCGTAAGCTCTGAAACCAGGAAGAGTCCGCGGTTAAGAGCAAATCGCATGAGCATCTGGTAGCTTTTCTCACCGGATCTCTTCACCACCGATTTGATCACTGTACTTAGGTGACGAACTTGTTGCTCGATTGGCATGGTATCGATGTCTTTCATCGCCTTATTCAAAATATTCTGCGCGTTCTGAGCGAAGGGAACAAAGATCGCTACATCCTGAGCTGTGAGCCGAGTGATGGTTCCTTCGGCATATTCCGATCCCACGTCCACAAGCTCGCGCGGAGGCTGAACCTGAGGGAGGGGGCGATTTTCTTTAGCAAAGGTGGTGAAAGAAAGTACGGCAAGAACAATAGGTAAAAGAATTTTAGTTTTCATCTTTTTTTTCCTTTTAATTGATTTCGCGAGCAAGACCAGTCTGACCATTCACGACCACCATTTTGCGGTCTTTCGTGAAGTAAACGAGATTGGTTACGGTTTTATTCAGCTTGATCCCGGTGTCTTCAAGCTGGGACTTAAGCATGACATAAATATTCGGGCGGGTTTCTCTCAGGACATAGTCGCCTTCAAGGCCCGTAAACTTACTGGTAACAGTGGACTCGCGGCTGATATCAATCCCTGAGACCTGAATCTTCTTCGAGCCGTAAGATCCGGCGACGACTTCCACAATAGCGAGTTCTTTTTTAGAATTTTTCTTGATGGTGATTGAGGCATCAAAGGCAATATCTGAGGGACCAGAGTTAGGCGTGATGGTGAACGCATCGACGGCTTCCGAAAGTGCTAAGACCGGAGTCGATGACTGAATGCCGATGATGTAATTGTCCATGGGACGGAGTGGAAGCATACCGTATTTTGATTTCGAGAATGGATCAACGAAGTAGAGGCGAGCGACGGTCTTTTCTTTTAAGACCACAAGAAAGCTTCCTCTTCGTCCCGGATACTCCTGGACGTGAACCTCAAAAGATTTTCTCTTGTTATCTGTACCTGTGTAGGTTCCTACTTGGAGAGCGGCCTGGGCAATCCCCGAGACCAGAAGGGCAAGCATAAAGGCATAGACTTTCACAAAAACTCCTTAGTTGCGTTATGTGTGAGAAAGTTAGCATGCACCTATGCACGAAGTGGAGTTGTTATAATTTTTACAATCAGAAGTGGCTGACTCTTAGTCAGCAGGGGTGATGAGGGATTAGATTTAGGAGGTGTCACTTCTACTGCGGAGAATGTCACTCTTTCGTCCAATGTAGACTTGTTCTCTACTGAAGACTGTTGGGTGACCTCTTCTGAGATCAGCAAATTAATTGTGGATTTCAAC
Source organism: Bacteriovoracaceae bacterium (assembly GCA_947440875.1). GTDB lineage: Bacteria > Bdellovibrionota > Bacteriovoracia > Bacteriovoracales > Bacteriovoracaceae > Peredibacter. The sequence continues at coordinate 6,620 of CANETG010000103.1, read as the reverse complement.
TCGTAAAATTTTTCGAGATTGTTTAAGGCACGAGTAAAAGAAAGAGGAAAAAAAAAGAGGCCCCCACGCGGGAGCCTCTCCAGAGAAATTTCGGGGGTATTAGTGACGGCATCTACCGTTCCCAAGGTCGTTGATCACTGAATCCATGTCAGAAGAAACCTGATAAACCTTCTGCTGCTTCACACGCTCAGACTGTGGAATTGAGTTGAATAAAGCAAGGTCATCAGCAAGGTCTTTAAGGTCGAGGATTTCGCAAGCGTAAGCAGCACCGTAAACAAGGTCTTTAAGTTCGTTGTAAGCAGCTGCTGTCACAGATTCAGAAGCAACCAAAAAGGACGAAGAAGGTCCAAGTGGGAAGATCTGAGATCCACGGGTGACAAGAAGGTTAGAATTCACAAGAGTCAGCATGTCCTTAACCATCGAGAGCATGTTGTTCTCGAACTGAAGTGTGCGCGAATAACGGCAACCGCGGCGAGAGTTATGGCAGCGATAGAACTGGTAGTCGATCTTAGCAGCAGTATCAAAGATCAGGTCATAGAAGCTCTCAAGAGCAATCGCCGTTGCTTTAATTCCTTTGATATTCGCCGCTGACTCCTGACGAAGAAGTGTTCCCATATCGTGAGCGTGTGCGATGAGGTTAAGGGTCACAGGATTCTGGTCACCGTAAGTGCGGCCAGCGCTGGAAAGGCCTGCGATGAGAGAATTCACTGCTCCGCTAAAATTGCCTCGACGGCTTTGTTCACCGGCCTGATCGCGAGAGCGCTCAAGGATTTTTAGAGTACGGTCACAGAACGCCTGGAATTCTTCATCTCCACCGGAAGCTTTTCCTTCCTGGGCAAAAGAAGGGGCGAAAGTCGCAAGTTGAGTGAGGGCGAGGATAGCGAAGAAAAACTTTTTCATAAAGGCTCCTTTAAAGTTCTTAGGTTTTATCGAGTACAGTTTCTGTTTTCGATCTGTTTAGTAATAGATTTCGTATCAAGGACAAATTTATTAAGGGCCGAAACATCCCCACTGTTATTCACCCGTGCACTCAAGAATGTCTGGATCTGGCGCGAGAGTTTAACCAGGCGGCTAGACTGGCAACCAAGTGAGTTAGCAAAAACAGTTTCGTTAAGATCGGCAGCAATCTCATTTGAGAGGAAAGAAAGCGCCTGAAGGAACTGAGTCACCGGTATAAGTGGAATGTATGAGCTGCGGTCAGATTTTAAAGCGACAAATCTCTGAGTCAGACCTTTTAATTGTGATGAGGCGAGATTCACCATGGCGTTTTCAAGGGCCGAGGTACTGAACGGAGCACCTGGACGGCCGTATTGAGAGCGGTCAACTGCATTTGCCCCTTGAGCGACAGTTAGTGAATACCAGTCCATGAAAGAGAGCATTCCCTGGATCTGTTTTACACCGGAAAGACCTGGTTCAACCGGGGCGCCATTGAGGAGCTGAGGAATACCAATCAGCTGGGCCATCCGAATACCACGACCAATTGATCGATAAGTGAGAAGATTATCCAGGCCCTCATCCTGTTCACCACTGCTTTCTGAAGCATTGAGAAAACCAGTATAGAAGATACGAATGGCGCCGAGCTTATCGTTACTCTGGGCCAGGTGCCCGATAGCTTCATCACGGGTTTCTTCGATCATGACTGAAGCATCATCGCACCAACTGATTTGCGAGCTTGTGACTCCTCCGCCAACTCCACTTCCGGCAAAAGTAGAAAGGACGGGTGTCGCGACGAGAAGGGCAGTGAGGACCATTTTGGGAAGCATTTTCATAAAATCTCCTATTCAGTTATCTTTAAAAGTTGTTGTCCAAGTTGTACGACTATATCGTTAGCTTCTGTTTCAGAAGGTGGAAACTCTTCAAGGATTCTCTTCGTAAAATTCTTCATTTCATTACGAAGCTCTTCAAATCTTGCCTTCGGCACACAAAGAGTCATGAGCTGAGCTCCTCTTTGTTCATAAGGAAGCTCCATCGCTTCAGCTGCCTTAAGAGCAAACTGCTTATGGAGATTCTTCGAGGACTTAAAGTTCTGGCCGTTGTCGTTAAAGATCACGACTTTTTCACACGGAACAAGTTTCCCGTTCATGTCACGAGTAATAAGGCCCAGTTCCATCAGATCATTGAGACCTTCTGTTACTTTTTGGGCAGTGAGTGTATTTCCCAGTTTGGCCACAATCCAGTTGGCGTCTTCACGAAAATCCGCCAGGAGAATAACTTCCTTCAATACAATGAGGTGCCATTCATTCAGAAAACGGTATTGGTGCTCAAGGACAGTGATAAGTTTTGCTTTCTTGCCACGAGCGCCGACTTTCATGCGCTCAAAGAACATTATTTTTTCTTTTTCGGACTCGGCCTGGTTAAACATCACCATGTTCTCGAAATAGATCGCCTCTTCAGCACAGAGGTTCATCGCCGTTGAAAATCCCATGATGGATTTCGCCGTGAGATTTCTTTTGTTCTTCATCAGAAGACCGAAGTATCCACGGGAATTTTTTCCAAAGCCTGCTGCAAAAATAAATGCGTTTTCAGAATAACTAGGATTGATTCCTTTCTTGTTATCGAGCATGTCGCGAAGAAATGAGCGATACTCAGAATAGTCATAGATAGAAGGACGCGGAGTCTTTCTTATCTTCTTCCCAGAAGACATGATCGCATCAACATCGTGATGCAAGTTCGTCTCTAAAATGTCATGACCAGTGCCCAGCATGAGTGCTTCCTTGTTATGAAACATAAATAACTCAAATGCTGACTGGATGGACACCAAATGTAATTTTTACAATCAAATCCTGATGACGGCCAGTCAGCACCCATAATACATCCATGGTTCATTTCCTTGCCCTTCTTATCTATATGACGTTTTCGTCGGCGCTAATGGCGGATGCACTCCCTGCTGAAACATGGAGTCGTCTGGGTATTCGTTTCGAAGCTGAGTCCACTCTCTTTCATACAAGAAAGTCTGAGCTTCAGAAGAGTAGCGGAGAAATCGCGGATTTGATTTCTACTGTTTTGGCCGAGTTTCCCAATGAGATTTCAAAAGATTTTGATGAGAAAAATCTTCTCATTCTGTTCGCAAAAAATGCATCTACTGACGCCGTTTTTTATCCCCCGGGAGCACTGAGAAAAAACAATGATTTTATCATCGCTGTGAATCCTTCCCTCATCGAGTCACCGAACTTTGAGAGGCTTCTTGCTCACGAAATTTTCCATGCTGTCCACTTCACTCACAACCCTGATGAAGTCGACTGGATTCGCGAGGGAATGGCACAGCTTTTTGAGACGAGACTCTACGGAGGATTCAATCAGGCCCATGTGGTAGAGGCCCTCACGAAAAGTAATTTTCCGCTCGAGGCAGACTTTAATATCAACTCTTATCACAAAGAAAAATACGGAAACACATTTCTCTTTTTTTACTTTCTCTCCACTCACTGCGATCCGCAAAGAGATCTTCTTTTTCGTATGATCCAGAATGGTCTTTACGGGCGGGCCGGAATCGATAGTGTTCTTGTTCATTCTTCTCTTCAGATTTGCACTTCATTTGGAAAAGCGGCCGAAGCATTCTCGCTGGCCAAAATGGTGAACGCTTACTCAGGAACAAATCAGTCTGCGGAAACTTTCATTCTGCCGGCCATATTGGAAATGAGAGTCGAGCCCACTCTCGAGGCCTCATATACCTGGAACAAAATCGGATCTTTTCAACCTAAGCGCGTATCCAAGGCTAGAGCGCTTGTGCTTTCAAAAACGTCCCCGGCCGATGCTCATTACTGGGGCCTTGAAAAACGCTTCCCAAACCGGGTCAAACGTCTTCAGATAAATGATATCAGTGCCTTAAAGGAAGGATGGGACGTTGGTATCATCCGAAGCCGCTAAACCGAGGTGCTGACTGAGCGTCAGCGCATTATAGCGTGTAAACTTTTCACTCATGGCCATCGTCAGTCATCACCATGCTAAATTCCCTTCATTGATAAATTATTTCTTATCCAAGGAGACTCTATGAAATCACTCATCGCTTTTTTCATGCTCACACTCACACTGGCCGCTCACGCAGTTAATCTTCAGGAAGGTTCTTACTCCGGAAAGGATGCCAAGAAAGTGGGATACTCACTCCATGTTCAGGCCTATCCAGGACGCGACGGAAGCTTTATCGGTCTTCTCTCAGGCGGACCAATTGCCCGTCTCTATCTTCTCGATCAGTTCTCTACCGGGAAGTACGGAATGGTTTCCCTGCGCGCTCTTGATAACTATGTCATCGGTGCCAGCGGCACGACCCCGATCATGGCGCTCACTGTTACAGCTGACTCCATCGTGATCACGCCGAACCACTCGCAGATTGATATCGCTTTCAATACTTCAATCACGATGAAACAGAGTTCAAAAAAGACTCTCGCATGGACTGATCTCATCCCAGGAAACTACGCTTCTAAGAAAATGGTTATTTCAGCAGTTGATTCGAATAACGAAGCGACGATGGCGAGCCGGGTAACAGATTTCTCAGGTGACTTTGTCTTAAGAGAAACTCGTCCAAAACTTTATGTGATGCTTGATTCGCAGCTCAACCCTACTGGTGTGAAGCTCTCTAAAGAAGTGAAGAACATTGCTTACTTCATCAGCGGCGAACTTCGCATCATGAACAGCAATACAGGTGCTGTCATAGAACTTAATCGTTAAATAAAAAAAAGATAAAAGGGACACGAATATGAAAACTTCAATTTTTATTACACTCATCGCTCTCACCACTCTCGGGTTCGATGCTTTCGCTAAAGAAGTCAAACCCCTTCCGCAGATCGAGCCACCACGTGAGCTTATTGAAACTAACAGTGAGTTCGCAGAAGGGACGATTACCCGCCTGAGTGCTCAGGACATTGAAGTCTTTCTTCCCTGGGCGCAGAACGCGCAGAAAGTTCTGACCAAGGCCCTTTCTGATATTGAAAGCATGCCAGTCCGCATGCAGGTCGATCATCTGAACAAAGTGATGAAGTCTGTGATTCGTCGCTCAGGCTCGAAGTCATACCAGATGTTCATGCGCTTTGCCCTCAACCGCTCGATGCTTCTGGTTCAGGAACTCACCAAAGAAGCGGACATGCGGGATAATGGAATTCTTGAGAATGCTCTTGATATACAGGTGAAATCCATCAGACTCGCACTCTCGGTAGCGGAATCAGATCTTTCGTACCAGAGAAGAGTTGCCGAGGGAAATGATTCGGTAAAGCTCGAGTATGCTAAATTCGGCTTTATGTTTGGCAAAACGATGCTTCAAGCAATCAATTCTGTGTTAGATGCCTCGGCACAGTATCGCCTTCTTTATAAAACTCTTGAAATCGTCAACTGGGATCTCTCGCGCGATGATGGGTCACTTGAATACGCTGATCTCATTATTGATACCTATAATAGCCTCACGACGATGGATGAGAATCCTTCTCAGGATGACCTCGCCAGTATCTACGCTATCCGACGGCTCAACATTCACGTCAAAGAGTTAAACAATCTTGCCCCGATTGAAGCCAATAATATTGAGAGAGGCTCTAAAGAATTTAAAATTGGAAACGAAGTGGTTGTTTTATCTATCGGTAGTCCTGAATACGCTACAATCTCAGAAATCAGAGCTTCGACGGTCGTCGTTAAGTATAAGAACAGTTCTTCATTCAGTGAAGTGGCTAAAACGAGTATCGCTTTCCTTTCCGGCTGCGAAAAAAACATCTGTACCGGAGATAAAGTTCTCAATAAGGATCGTGACTGGGTGGATGCTTTGGTTGTGGCTATCGCTCAATCCGGGAATTTCGTGATTCAATTTCTAACTGGAGTAAACGCTGGTAGGATGGGAGAAGGGTGGTCATATAAGGATCTCAATCGGAAAACTGGCTGTTTTGAAAACATCTGCGTTGGGGACACTGTCTTCAATCTTCGAAATCAGCTACGAGCAAAAGTCGTAGGTCTGAGCTATGAAAATAAGTTTACGCTTGAATGTTTAAAAGGTAGTTGGCGCATCGGCGATTGGACCCGAAATAATTTAACTAAAGACCAATAAAAAAGACCCAAAAATAAACCGAACCCCTTTTCATGTTCAGCTAAAAAAAGTCACTCATCGGCCCTCGGAACTCTTCCGGGGGCTTTTTGTTTCATGCCTTCTGCGGTTTTTCATTGTTGTTGTAATGTATCGCGCGCTCAACTTTTTTTTTCCTAGTTCCTCAAAAATTTCTGCAGACTTTGAAAAACTCCCCCAGAACTCATTTCTCAGTCATTTTGGTGACGTCAAAAGAATCATCCACCAGCGACGAGTTTTGGAGATAAACCTCGCACAGGCTTTTCAGTCTCTTGGAAGGTTTGTCAGCTGGATATTTTTCAAGGAGTTGATGAAAAATGTCCGAAGCTTTTTGAAAATTTCTCAGACCGAACTCTGCCCAGCCATCCATGTATAACTGATGGATCTCGGAATCCACTCCCATGAAGTGAACCTTTGAGATGACTTCAAAAATTGCCACCGCTTGAGTCCGTCCTTTGACGATGACTTTATCAATCGGGCGGATCGTGAGCGCTTGAGCATCGATTCTCTTGAGCGTGGCTTCTGAAATAAGAATTTGAGTCCCGTAGTATTTACAAAGTCCCTCAAGGCGCGCGCCGAGATTCAT
>CANETG010000102.1 GCA_947440875.1 Bacteriovoracaceae bacterium | reverse complement strand
TTTTCCGCTTCTATCTTTAATAGAGGTGATGTGAACTAAACGAATAGCGCGCCCTCCATTGGGAAATACTGCGTACCCCTTAGTTAATTCAGCGAGACTGATTCCGAACGAACCCAAAGAAAGTGACATGTCTCGAGGAAGCTCAGCAGAAAGATGAAATCTTTCGACGAAAGAATTTATTTTATTAACTCCAAGGTCTTGGACTAATCTCACAGTAGGAATATTGCGACTCACTTCAAGAGCATTTCTTAGAGTCATGGGGCCATTAAATTCGCCGTCGTAATTACGTGGCTTCCAGCTTAAAGAATCGTCAACTCCTCCAAGTGCCTGGGGGGTATCCATCAAAATCGTATTCGGCTTGTAACCATTCTCTAGGGCTGCGGCATAAATGAAAGGTTTAAATGATGAGCCAGGCTGGCGAGAAGATTGGATGGCGCGGTTGAATTGAGATTTTTGGAAATCAACTCCACCAATGAGAGTAATAATTTCGCCGTTGTTAGCATTCATCGCAATGAGTGCGCCCTCGACTTCGGGGTCTTGATCCAATTTTACCTTAAAGAATTTTTGACGAGCAAGAAGACTTCGCAAGGTCTTATCTTTATATTTTTTAAAAAACTCTGCCGAGATTAGTGACTCTGAAGAAACATTCTTTTCCTCAACCTGAACTAAAATATTGTCACCGCGCTTGAGGATTTTGGATGGAACTTTTACTGGATTAAAATAAAGTGGATTCTCACTGAACTTTCTTTCATGGGCCCAATCAAAACCACTTTCCGCTATGATCGCTCTTGATCCACCAACGCTGACCAGGACTGTTCTTTTATTATCATCAACATTCAGAACGATGGCGGAGTAGGTTTTGCCGATCTGAAGGAAGTCAACGAAGGGGTCTTTAGCCACGTTACCAATATCGACTAGCCCACGGAATCTTTCATTCAACTTTTCTTTCTCGTCCTCAAAATAAGTTATGTTTTTCTGGAGAGAATCATCATCTTCATGAAACTCAAATATGTTTTTCCCTTCCGGGCTGAACATAAAGTAAGTCGACTGCTCTCGCAGAATTTTTTTTCTCTGACTTATGATGTATTGTGAAATTTCTTCCTCTGAAGAAAAGTTCTTTACTGGCCCGCCATAGCCCTGCCTCTTATCTAGTTCTTTGACTCTTTGTTTGACCACTTTTTCTGCTTTTGACTGGAGCGACCAATCAAGAGTCGTTTGAACGGTGAATCCATTATTAAGGAATTCGTCAATCCCAACTGATTTCATCACCTCCTGCCTAACCCAGTCAGTGAAGTGACCTCCTTTGAGTTCATTGGTGCGACGGATTCGCATCTTAATATCTTCAGCTAATGATTTTTCGTACTCATCGTTATTGATTTTCCCTGTTTCGAAGAGGCGCTTTAAAACGTAACGCTGACGAATCTTTGCCTGGTGTGGATTGACGTAAGGGGAATATTTACCTGGAGCCACTAATAAGCCTGCAACGAGTGCGCATTCAGCCGGTGTCGCATCCGCGAGATCTTTAGCAAAATATCCTTTGAAGGCAGCTTTTACCCCGTAGTAACCACCTCCAAGATAAACTTGGTTGAGATAGAGAAAAAGAATTTCTTCTTTAGTAAATTTTTCTTCAATTTTGCGAGCAAGGAGAAGATCTTTCACTTTACGTGAAATTGTTCTTTCCTTGGTAAGGAGAAAAGATTTTGCTACCTGCTGGGTAATCGTTGACCCACCCTGAACTAGTCGCCCCTCTTTCATGTTCACAACAAAGGCGCGAACAATACCGAGATAATCAATTCCCTGGTGATGAAAAAAATTATCATCTTCAGCTGCCAGAAAAGCATCGACTACTTTTTTAGGTATTTTATCAAATGGAACAACTTCACGTGTTTCAATACCTATATCGAGTAAAACCTCACCATCACGCGAGAGGATTTTCGAGTTCATGGGAGGATTATAATCTTTTAGAGAGTTAATCTGAGGCAGATCTAGCGAAATATAAAAGAAAATCCCAATGATCGTTCCAATACCTAACAGAAAAAGAACCGCAAGAGCGGCGAGAGTCTTAACAAGACGTTTCAAGGACAATCCTTCGTTCGAAAAGTTAGGTCTATTTTATGGGAAATCTCGATTTATGAAAGGTTACTCTTTGTAATCTATTTCTTTGAGGCTATCACTCAGGATTTTGATTTTCTTTTCGGCAGTCTGAAGTGTCTGGCGACACTCTTTATAGAGTTCGATACCTTTCTCAAATTTTTTTAAACTTTCATCTAAATTCACATCACCTGACTCAAGCTCTCGGACTATTTTTTCTAGCTCCTTCAAAGAACTTTCAAAGTCATGTGAACTATTTTTCCCACTCATTGGTGCTTCCGTCTTGCTTTTGACACTCATTTGTCTGATCGATCATCCCACAGTGGGTTCTCATCGACAAGTTATCAGCGGCTTAGCCGTGGTGGTGTAAATTGCCTATGCTAGGTTTCTGTCACCCAGGTTGCTAAAATTTGCCTACGGGCGATTCTGTCGCCCACTCCATCAGGAAGAAGGAGTTCATGAAGAACATCTGGGTCCCACTATCAGGCCAAGTGGCACAACAACGTAAAGTTGAAACGATTGCTAACAACGTAGCAAACGCTAACACCGTTGGTTTCAAAAAAGATCAACTCGTTTTCAAAGAGCATCTTACTGCACTCAGTAAAGGTGTTGAAGACATCGATATTCCGCGAAAAGAATTTTCTCCTGCTGATTTTTATCATTCTCAGGGTGCTGAGAACTCGATGGTCGCAGTTGACGGAAGTTATACCATCTTCGAGCAAGGCCAACTCCAGCCCACAAGCAATCCTCTTGATATCGGACTTCAGGGCGGTGGCTTCATGGAAGTTCTCACTCCGAATGGAATTCGTTTCACCAGGAAAGGAAATTTCTCCATGAACCGTGAGGGTGAGCTCGTCACAGATCAAGGGTTCAAAGTCTTGACTGCCGTGGCTGGAGCAACGATGGGAACGCGTGATCCCGCATCACTTCCAACCTATCCAAAACCAGAAGAAAGAGTAGTCCGAATTCCGACGAATGCAAAAATAACAATTACGAGGGAAGGCGATGTTGTGACCAAAGATGGTCCAATTTCAAAAATCTCAGTTGTTGAGTTCGTTGATTCACATGCACTCCGGAAAGAAGGGAACTCTCTTTACATAACTCCGGATGAAGCCAATATCGTAAGAAACGATATTAAAACTGTAGTTCACCAGGGATTTCTCGAGGGTTCAAACGTAAACGCAATTGAAGAGATGTCAGAGCTTATTAAAGCTCACCGTCATTTCGAATCCATACAGAAAGCAATAAACGCCTATGACTCGATATCAGGGAAAGCTGCCAACGATATCGGGAAATTTTAATCAGGGGGATCTATGATTAGGGCCTTACACACATCCGCTACCGGCATGGCTGCTCAGGAATCTAACGTAAATACGATTTCAAACAACATCGCTAACATCAATACGACTGGCTTCAAAAAAGCTCGGACAGAATTTGACGACCTCCTCTACGAAACGATTCAAGAAGCGGGTGCTAAATCTTCTGGCTCCACTGAGTACAACGTCGGTCACCAAGTTGGATCTGGAGCGAAGGTTTCTGCCACAAGAAAAATTCATTCGCAAGGAAGCCCGCAGATGACTAACAATCCCTACGACATGATGGTTAACGGTGAAGGATTTTTTGGGATTATTGGACCTAATGGAGAGCTGAAATACACACGCGACGGAAGTTTCAACGTTGATTCGCAAGGAAATCTTGTCTCTCGTGCAGGTCACCGCGTATTTCCAGGTGTAGTTGTCCCACCAAATATCCTCCGTCTTGGTGTCTCTGAAAATGGTCAAGTCGAAGCATACACGAGAGAGTCCGTAGAGCCGATTGCACTCGGTCAAATTCCCGTCTTCACTTTCGTCAATCCAGTTGGTCTTCGTTCCGAAGGTGGTAATTATTTAGCCGCAACAGTTGGATCAGGGCAAGCGATTCAAAACAATCCTGGTGAAAACGGTTCTGGGATCGTCATGCAGGGTGCGATCGAATCTTCGAACGTCAACGTGATGAACGAAATGACAGATCTCATCAAAGCTCAACGTGCCTATGAAATGAATTCTAAAGTCATGGGTGTTGCAGATCAAATGCTTCAGACCGTGAATAACATCAGGTAATAGATGAAACTTTTTTTTATTTTTTTATTTCTCATTCCAGTCGCCTTTGCCTGTGAAATTAGTATGCCGCATCGGTTGATCATTCTAGGAGATGAGATGACTGGACAGTCACCTCTCGTCACCGCGAATTGTTCTGACGAAACGGTCAAAGAATTTCACAGAACGTTGACCAGTCTGGAGGGAAGAATTTCCGCAACGCAATTAACAGAAATAATGAACGTAAAAAATCATGTCATCAAGATCGACCAAAACATGGTTCAGATTCAGAATCTGAAAACATTTATCCGAGAACAGCTTCCGATACCTGCAGGTGTTCATGTGAAAAATACATGGGCACTCAATTCTTCCAACTTCATAGCACTCGCTCCAACAGATCAGCTTCAACTTTATTGTTCAGGCTGCATGTGGGGAATCAGACAAACAATCAATGTAACTTTAGTAGGGTTTGATGGAACAAGGCGAGAGTTGGTTACCGTCGCTGACTTTGGAAAAATGGTCAGAGCATTCCGGCTTACTCGTCCGTTAAATTCTTTTTCAGAGATTACTGTATATGATGTAAAAGAAGAATATACAGAAGCCGTCCCTCACACCGAATTCATATCCGATGTGCAAAACCTCAGATATTACAAATCGAACAAGCCACTAAAGAGTGGTGAACTTCTTCGAATTTCAGATCTTAACGCTCTCAATCTCGTCAAAGCAGGTCTCAAGACAGAAGTTGTTCTTGAAAATGACATGGTGAGGATTAAAACTTCTGGGATCAGTAGAGGGAATGGTGCACTGGGTGACACCGTAGAAGTTTATCATCCTCAGAAAAATAAAAAATATCAGGGTAAAGTGATTGATAACAACAAGGTACTTGTAGAGCTATGAACTATCTCATTCTTTTGTCACTTCTTCTTTTTACCTCATGCGCGAACTACGTGACGGGTCTCCATAAACAGATGGACCGTGAAGAAAGAATGGCTCGAGGAGGTGGTGGTGAGAGAACGAAATCAACTAAATCCAATCAGCCGTATTGGCGAGATCGCTTTCAACCTGAACGCGATAAGAGGCCCGTAAAAAATCCTACAACATACAGCCTCAGTGACGGTGGCCCCTCTGGATCAGTACGTCCTCCAGTGAAGCGTGATTATCGTCCTCAGCGTTATCAAGCCGACGACTTTAAAGATAATGAAGGTGACGGAAGTCTTTGGGCAAACCAAGGCTCTTCTGCCTCTCTTTTTACTTATCAAAATGACAAACACACAGGAGATATGGTCATCATTAATGTTCTAGAAAATCTACGAAATCAAATTTCTTCAGAACTTAAGCGACAGTTTCCGGATAAACCCATTCGTAAGAAGGATGGCGAGAAAAAAGATGACAAAGCAGCTGCAGCGACTACCCCTGCAGCTCCAAGCCGAGAACAAGACAACGATATGGACATGAAGATTTATGACAAAATCTCGGGGACCGTGATCGAGGAACTGAATAAAGATTACATAGTCCTAAAGGGTCGCAAAGAAGTGATCTTTAAGAAGGAAAAAAGATCCATAGAAGTCCAAGCGCTTGTCTCGCGTAAGGACATCATGGAAAATGATTATGTTAACTCCGATCGTCTTCTCGAGTCGCGAGTCTTTATCCTAGGAAGGGAAAATTAAATGATCAGATACCTGCCTCTACTTCTTTGTGCCCTCTCCCTCCCTGTGTGGGCAAGTCAGAGTCGGATTAAAGATCTGGTAACGATCAAAGGCGTACGCGAGAATCCACTCATCGGATACGGATTGGTTATTGGTCTCAGCGGAACAGGCGACGGTGGTGGTGAGATCACAAATACGTCTCTTAAAAAAATGTTTCAGACTCTTGGTCTAAATCCTCAAAAAGAAGTGACATCAAAAAACGTTGCCGCAGTAATCGTGACAGCAAAACTTCCTGCTTTCGGACGAACTGGTCAGTCTCTTGATGTAACAGTTTCATCGATTGGTGATGCTTCTTCCCTCGCAGGTGGGACATTACTTGTGACACCCCTTAAGGGTGGTGACGGTCAGGTTTACGCAGTCGCAAACGGCTCTCTTTCTATTGGTGGACTCGATAAAGGGAAGAAAATGGCAACCACGGCTCTTATTCCCGAGGGCGGAACAATAGAAAAAGAACTCGAGCTTGGATTCAATGATAAAAAAGTTATTCGCTTGGCACTCAATCGTTCAGATTTCACGACGGCTGCACGAGTAGAGAGAACGATCAACCAGGAGCTCGGTGGAAAATACGCTACCGCTACTGATGCAACAACAATTGATCTCATCATCCCGCAGTTCTATGAAAGAAAGGTCGTTGAGTTGATAGCCAATATCGAAAACTACCGAGTGATCTCCGATACCCATGCCAAAATCGTCATTAACGAAAGGACCGGAACATTAGTTGCAGGTGGTGATATTGTTCTGAAAAAGTCGGCCGTTAGTCACCGTGATATGGTCTTAGAAGTGAAAGGTGGATCGGAAGGCTCAGCTAGTAAATCTATCCAAGCGATGGAGCAGGCAACGACAATCAATGACTTAGTTAAGGCTTTGAACGCTCTTGGCACCACTCCAGACGATCTTATTTCTATCTTCCAGGCGCTCAAAAAGAACGGGTCTTTAGTCGCAGATATAGAGCTAATTTAAGTCTAGGTCAAATTTGCCGAGGGGGGATTATCTCTAACACCCCCCCACAAAAAAATGTTACACTCTAAAGAGAATCTCATCAGGATGATGGGGTTAGAAAACCAGGATGGTAAGAGTGAAAGTCGGCATCGATCAAAAGTCATTTCCCAACACTCAAAAATCCAATCCCGTTAAGCCTTACGAAGAAATTGCTGAAGGTATGGAATCGAATTTTACTTCGTACATGCTCGCAGAAATGAGAAAGTCAGTTCCGAAAGAAGGAACAGACACACCGGCAATGGATTACTACAATTCTTTGCTGGATTCCGAAAGAGCTCAGCTTATGGCAAAATCAGATAGTGGTCTCGGAATCAAGAAAGTGATCCTCGATCAGATTGTGCCGCAGAATATGAAGCACTACCTGCGACAAAAAGATTTCGTATCCGGAAGCGACTCAAGGATTGACCGCTTCCACGAAGGAGAAAACAAATGAGTAGCATCGACACACGCCCGTCCTTTTTCCCTAAAAGCCGGAGCGCTCAAGCTGAGAAAGCTAACAGCGGCAGACAAGTCGAGGGCACAGAAACGAATTCTCCTGAGCGTGCAACTGAGCTAGCAGCAAAGACTGCTGGTGATGCCCGCGTAAATATCCCTGAGGGTGTGAAAGATTTCTCTCGCATCAAGAAAGCAGCTATGAGTGCTCCGGAGCTAGACAATTCTGAAAAGATAGCTCGTCTCAAGGCGCAGATTGCAGCAGGAACTTACGAAGTGGATTATGACGGTCTCGCCGATAAAATTTTAACTTCAGAGTTTTAATTTAACTTAAAGAGGTCCACGGATGGATACTTCTTCTCAAGCCAGAATTCTTTATTACCAGCAGGCGGTCACGGTCTGGGAAAATTTCTGTAAGCTTCACAAAGAACTCTACGACTTTACTACAGATGAGTACATGACTCTTCTTGCAAGTGATATCGATAAACTCGAGACGATGCTTCCGATCAAAGAAGAAATTATTGCCCGCATTAGTGAGCTTGAGAAAGATCGGACTCACCTCATGCTCAAAATTAACGAATCAAACCTTTTCGGCTCAGAGATATCTCGTGCCGGAGAACTCCTCGATGCTTTCGCTGATATCGACCAGAAGAGCGGTATTCCAGCTCTGAAGAACCTTAACAGTCTTCTCATCGACATCATTCAAAAAATCCAGGAACAGAATAAGAAAAACCAAATGTTCTTGAACAAGGCCATGCTTTCTCTTCGTGATATTAAGCAAGGTTTCAGCGGAAAGAAAACCTACACTACTTACGGTGCTGACGGAATGACCCGCCAGACCGGTCGATAGAAACAGGACTAAGAGTTGAGCGACTTACTTAACATTGGTAAATCGGGACTGTTCGCTTCAAAGCGCGCAATGTCTACGACTTCGCATAACATTGCGAATGCCAATACTGACGGATTCTCTCGTCAGGAAGTAAGACAGGAAACCAGTTTCACACTCCCAGAAGGTAACTACGTTCTTGGGACTGGTACTCAGATCCAAAGTATCAAACGTCAGCACGATGAACTCGTCGAGAAAAAACTTAATAATTCACTGACTTCAAATAATTTTGATAAAGAACGCTCGCTGCAACTTTCACATGTCGAAGAGATCTTTAATGAAGTGAACTCGGAAGGGATGAATAAAGTCCTAAACCGCTTCTTTAACTCAATGAGAGAACTCTCT
>CANETG010000101.1 GCA_947440875.1 Bacteriovoracaceae bacterium | reverse complement strand
TTAGAAACTTTAACTTTAGGATTTAAAAACAATTCGGATGTGGAGATAAGGTCCATCTCATCACCTTTGAGCAAATCTTTCTTCGATGGATTCTTTCTGCAATGTCCATCATGATCAGTGACTTTGCCGGAATTAAGATGCTTCGGGTGTCTTCTTACCCAGTGCTTACCAATGGGACAGACTCGCCATGGATTTTTCACTTCAACGTTTTGTGAATCAAAAAAAGGAATTTTATAAACTTTGGATTCAGGAATGATCTTGCCGATGAATTGACTCCATTGGATGAATTCCCAGTTTACTCCTGATTCTTTTTGAAACTTCTTTTCAATAGCTTTTACTTTTTCAGCGCTGGTCTTCTTTTTGGTTTTGAATGGGATTTTATTTTCAGATTCAGTTGTAACTTTGCTTTTCTTCAAAAAATAAAAGCTAATATTATCATCTTTTGAAAAATTTGATTCCAATAGCTTCGTAATTTGATTTTTTTTCATTCTTGCTTGGTATGATTTATCCTCTGGCATGTTTTTCGGGCCATCAAGGAATAGGAAGTACTAACTTTATTTTTTTCATTTTCAATTTAGAAATCTATCTGCTTGGCAATGTCATTGCTTTAGGCCATTTCGATGCCTGAGATTCTATGATGAGATGAATTTGCGCCTTGCGGACTTGGAATGATGAGTCCTATAGAGTATAATAAACAAATTAAACAAGGTGCATAGTCAATTGGGGGACCAAAGCATTATCGACTACGTTTTTTTTGATCTTCCTGTTTTTTTATCTTCCATGCAGGTCAATATTGCTAAAAATCCAGACCAAGCATAGACGGTAAAAAGAGTTCGCTCACACTTGGTTTAAAGTTTTCGCCAACGGATTCAAGTAAAATAGTCGCTGAAGATGGAAAAGTTATTTACGAACACCGTGATATTCCGCTTTCGAAATCAGCTATTTTGTTTTTGGTTCTTATGTGGCAAGTAGGATCGTTTCGTTTTAGAGTAAGACGGGACTTGAAAGATGCTTAAGACTTTTTCTTCTTCTTCTTGCTCTCATTTTTTTGTTCTTGCTGGTGGAAGAACATTTTCTGAAGTGACAACCTTCCTTCCGGTTTTTGATTCGAGTTCTACCCGAGCACTCTTCGCGATTTTTTTCACCAACCTCTGAAGCTTTCTTGTTTTCTTCAAGTCCAGTAGCATTTTTGGATTCGGCAACTTGTCTGGTTGAAAGTTCTGCGAGCGCGGTTAAAATGAGTTCTGCTTTTCTCATGTGATCGCGCAAATTTTGATTTTTTATTCCTTTAAGTTTTTATTCCCATGCCCAGAAGTAAGAAATAATTTTCTGAAGTCACACCCTTTCTTCTGGTTTTTGATTGGAATTCTTGTCTTTAACAAATTTATTGGATAGATCGGGGGAGGCGAACTGACTCTTTCCTTAAAGATTTCAAAAGGCTGTCCAACCCGAATTAAGATTATCATTTCTACTAAATCGAATTTCAAATTATACGGCACTGTTGTCTTCAGATCTCTTGTGGGAACAATTAAAAGATCAATCGAAATTCGACCTCAAATCTTCCTACCTTCGGTACGTTCTTCCCAGCTACCGTCTGAACAATGTTAAAATTTATCTGCGCAGGTAGAGCAAACTTCTTCTTCAGAAATGGCTGAATTGATGAAACTGAAGCTGTCAGCTGCGCCTGGTGTTCCTGCTTGTCCGAATCTAACGATAAGAACTTATTTGCGTCCGCGAATGAAGAATCGTACTCCGATTTCATTTGATAGAGGTAGCGGTACACAGGTGAGAATGAGAACCAGTCGTTCACCGCGATCGTTGTATTTAGCATGAAGTTGAGTTTGTCGCCGTACTTCACATCGAACTCACCTTTTTCAGAGGAGAGTTCGAAGTCTCTTGCCGTTGGGACGCGAAGATCTTTTTGCGTAGGGGTCTGGTAAGTGTAACGGAATCTTGTTCCAAAGGATAAGTTATCATTGACGATGTACCCGGTACCAAGTTCTCCGAACACATCAAACTGACCGTCACCGAAGCCAACGTCTTGAAGGATATTTGGGTCGTCCTGCATTCCTGTAGGCAGGATGACCCCGGGATAAACTTGAAGGCCCCAGGTACCTTTGTCGATTGCCTTTATCATTACTCCAGCTTCCATGTCGTCGTAGCCCTTACCCTGCCAATTTCCGATTGGTTTGTAGCCGTAGTAGTTTGTGATCACAGACTGAATGTTATTCTCATTTACATCAACCATGCGGTCGATAAGTTCGGTGAGCTGTTTATCGTTGTAGGTACTGTTGCCTTTATTGCGGAGATACTGTGCGATCTCTTTATAGTTGTTGCCTTTCGTACGCTTGATTCTTGAATTAACGTTGACATCATAATAGGCAATCTCAGCGTAGAGCATGATTTTGTCAGTGAGTCCGTAACCAAATCCAAAACCGTGGACATTTGCGCGGGCCTGGGCATCGATTCCGTATTCGCCGATCAGAAGATTGTTGTACGCAGTCTCGTCGATGTCCTCGCCTGGAATCAGAATATTTTCTGAGATCTCATTGAGTGTGATGGCGTCGACTCGAAAATTTGTGGAAAGAGATGTCTCAGAACGAAACTGATTGAAGTTTGATTTGATCGGAGTCGTTGTGACATTTCTATACCCCAGAGCGCGAACACCCCTCGGGAGCTGGGCCCAGGTCTGCGCCTGGGCATAACCTAGAAAGCTCATAAGCCAAAATGCCAAAAACCACTTCAAATCTAAGCTCCTCGTTCAGATAAAAGATTCTAGGCTTAATTGCTGTGCGTTAACAGAAAGGGTGGGTCCATCTGTAAAAAGGTAAAAAGCCCTGTTAGTTTTTAGACAGTGCGCTATTATACGCGGCGATTGTCTTTTCTACAGGTTATGAAATGAATTTCGGCAAACAACTATTGTTTATGTGCTTGATATTCGGTCTTTTTGGCTGCGGGCAGAAATCCGTCGTGAAAACCGATATCGAGGCGCAGACTTTTGCCGAGGCCTATGGTGACGGACAACTTCTCCGGAAGAGCTTTCCCCTCCTCATCACGACCGATCCCTTTGATTCACCTTTGCCTGACTTTGGCTTCATTGCTGGTGGAATTGCTAAGATGATCGCCAATATCGGAGTGATCTTGGGTGCGGGCCGCACTGAAATGTATTTTCACCAGCCGACTCCGAATTTTCCGACAATGTTCAAAGAGGTGAGAATTAAGCGCGTCTTTTTTTACATCGAACCTAAGTTGAATGGAGAGCGCCGGACGAATTGGTTCTCTCGATTTTTCAAGGGGAAAGGTGACGTTGATTTTAATTTCATCAAGAAGCTCATCATTCGACTGAAGCCCGAAGTCCCTGACATGAAAAAAGTTTGCCGCATCAAAGATCAGGGGAAATACGAACCCCTTTTTCCGTGTAAAGACCCAACTCTTACGGAAGAAAAAACAGACCGCTACCTAAACTATTTTAAAATGAGTCGCGCCGAGAAAGAACCAGATCTTTCTGAAGAAGAAGAATTCGTCCTTTTAAAATACGACGGAAATAAAAGAGACTCGCACATCATGAATAATGAACGTGGGATCATGTACATGATCCGCACTGCCAGACCGGGAGAGACGTTTCACTTCTTCGATACTCGAAAAAGATACGGGCGAGTGGTTGAAGACATGAAGACGCTCGATAATGTGATTTTAGTTGAGTTAAAAAAAGGTTCTGTGCATAAAGAATTATTTGAAGCGCAGCTCTCGCAGGATGCGGAGTTCATCGATTCGAATCTTGGAGTTGAGCAAATCGAAGAGTGTAATCCATCGATCTGTCTTGACGTGAAAGTTGAAGAGGCGAATCTCGTGCCGTTTCTCAAAAGGTTTAATTCCAACAGAATCGATGCTTTCATCGATGCGGGAAAAATTCCGGAAACTTTCCAACTGAAAGGATTCGTTGATTTCGAGATTGGCGCAGATCTACCGTTCTGAAAAATTCATTGAAAGACGACTTCTATCACCACACCAAACTTCTGACCTTCTTCCTTGAGCATGTCCTTCACCTCTTGCGCGGAGTAGATGACATTGACGACGCTCACTTTCGTCTTGATCATGTCGATCTTACAGTTATTAGTACAGATGAAGTCACCGGAATAGGCCTCGAACGTTTTGATGGGGGTTTTGTTGACGAATTCAGAGTAAAAACTCATCCAATCGACGATTTTTTCTCTTAGCTTGGCCAAGAGTTGCTCATGAGTCTCTTTTTGGAGATTATAGGTGAAGAGGGATGTGTTCCGAGACTTGTTATTAAACGCTAGTTTCACGACTCCAATGGAGCGAATCTTAAGAGTATTCTGAAAACATTCTGGGCAATACATGTTTAAATTATAGCAGGTTTTAATGAACAACGAATACAGAGACATTGTTTCTTTCGATGGTACCCCACTAAAATGTCTGGTTCGGGAAAATGGAAACTCAAAATGGTTGATCGTCTCCCACGGTCTTGGGGAACACTTGCGCCGTCATGAGTACATGCTCAAGCTTTTTTCGCAGAACTTTAACATCGCCATTTATGACCTCAGGGGGCACGGTAAAAGTGGTGGTAGACCCGCTTACGTTGAAGATTTTCGAGATTATTTCAGCGATCTTGATGTCGTCATTGGTTATCTTCGGAAGGAATTTAATTTACGAGATTACGTTCTTTTTGGGCACTCAATGGGTGCGCTCATTACTGCGGGATACATGCAGAACACAGTGAAAAAAGATCAGTATCCTGAAAAAGTTTTTCTCTCTTCACCCTTTGTGGGAGCACCAGGATTTCTCGGTCCTATAGTGACGAATGCACCATCATTGATTCTTCAGGCGCTGTG
Source organism: Bacteriovoracaceae bacterium (assembly GCA_947440875.1). Classification (GTDB taxonomy): domain Bacteria; phylum Bdellovibrionota; class Bacteriovoracia; order Bacteriovoracales; family Bacteriovoracaceae; genus Peredibacter. The sequence continues at coordinate 3,745 of CANETG010000101.1, read as the reverse complement.
TAAAACACCCACCTTGCCACTTGCAGGGTTTCTTAATCTGAGAAAACTTTCCCACGACAGCAGAATCTTTCATGCTTACATGAAAGACGAGTTCACCCATAAAAAAATTCATACGAAGCTTCTTTTTGAAATCCTCAAGCAGTCTCGCGAAGTTTTTTCTCGTCCGCTTCGGATCGAATGTGAACTTTATGTCGCCTGCGGAACCGGCGATAGTATTGTGAGTTCAGAAATTGCGATCGATTATTTCCGTGAAGTCGAAAAAAATGCGCAACTTAAAGTGTTCGACGGAGCATTCCATGAACTTCACAACGAAGTCGATAAATGGAGAAAGGCGTACATTCAATTCTTAAGAGAGTCCTTAACTGGGTTGTCTTTCGAGGCTCTTTAATTTCTTCACGCGTTCAAGTGCCGGCGGGTGGGAGTGATAAAACGCAGAATAAATGTTATCGGTAATCACGGGGCTCGCGTTTTCTTTATACAGTTTAAGTAAACCTGAAATGAGACCGTCTGCACCGGTTTCTTGGGCCGCATAGGCATCTGCCTCGAATTCTCTTTTGCGAGAGACCCAAGATGAGAGTGGGGTGAACCAGAAAGTATAAAGGGGCATCGCCATGCTAAAAAGAATGAGAAGGGCACCGGGAGAATTCATGCGGAGAAAATGTCCTGCATAAAACTCCTGCTTCTGCCCGAGATATCCCATGAGAGCAAAACCAATAAAAGACATGATGACACCCGCAGCCAGTGATTTTGGAATGTGTTTTAATTTGAGATGACCCAACTCGTGAGCGAGGATGGCAAAAACTTCCTTGGCATTAAGTGTTCCCAGAAGCGTATCGAAGAAAACGATGCGCTTACTTTTTCCGAACCCAGTGAAATACGCATTCCCATGCGAGCTTCTTCTTGAGGCATCCATCACGTAAACTTCTTTGGCGACGAAGCCTGCGTTTGTGACAAGATTTTCAATCCCCGTCTTGAGTTCTACTTCTTCAAGCGGACGAAATTTATTAAAGAGCGGGGCAATCCATGTGGGATAGATCCATACCATTGCGAACTGAAAAAAAGTAAGTAGCAAAAAAGAAGCGAGCCACCATGTGTTGGGAAATGCTTCGAAAAAGATCATGACGGCGTAGAGGAGAGGAACACCAATGAGTGCTCCGAGAATGACCCCTTTGACTCGATCGAGAATGAAGAGCTTCCAGGTCGTGCGATTGAATCCAAACTTTTCTTCGAGCACAAAAGTCGAATAAACACTCCATGGGAGATTTAAGATCATTTGGATTGCCATGAGAGAGACCAGGAAAACCACTTCTCGGTGGAGGTTAATTCCAGGAACTGCGAGATAAAGTTTCTCTAGCCCCCTGAAGGGAAACCAGTAGAAAAGAAGGACTGCGTTCCAAATGAGTTGAGCCTGGGAAAGGTGGAGACGCGCGGAACCGTACTCAATCGCCTTTTGGTGATCACTGAGACTTAAGACGGTCTCAAATTCCACCGGAACTTTGTCTCTGCCGTTATTTAGTGCGTTCAGTTGTCTCTGAGTAAGATATATTTCACCCAAATGATTGATCACAATAAAAGAAAGAAAGATGACCTGGCAGTAATAAACGAGGATAATTTCCATCATGATTCGCTTTGAAAGATTTTACGCCCAAAACAATCTCAGGAATTTCAGTTATCTCATCTTTGACGATGCAACCGGAAATGCCTGGGTGATTGATCCCTATGAGGCAGCGCCTTTTATAAAGTATATCAGGAAAGAAGGGCTGTCGCTAAAGGGAATCCTAAACACTCATGGGCATTTTGATCACGTTCGGGGAAATGATGAACTCGTTCGAACCTTCAACGCCCAGGTCAAGGACTTAGGTCCGGCGGGAAATCTCTTACTGGATGAGACAAGTTCGCTGGAGATCATCTCTACCCCAGGGCACACTCTGGATCACAAAGTTTTTATTTGGCGGTGCTCGGGCGAAGCCCCCGTCCTTTATTCCGGGGATACCCTCTTTAATGCCGGTGTCGGAAACTGTAAGAATGGGGGAAATGTAGACCTTTTGTTCGATACGACTAAAACTCTGACCTCTCTCCTTCCGCTAGACACCGTTCTTCAGCCAGGACATGATTACCTGAAAAGAAATCTTGAATTCGCGCTGAGTGTGGACCCAGATAATTCGGTCGTCAAAGAACGACTTCGCTTGGTGGATGAAGATCCGCTCAAACGGCCGCCACTGACTCTGAAGGAAGAGATGGAAATCAATCCATTCCTTCGCACAGAAGACAAAAACATTTTTATAAAACTCCGGTCACTCCGGGATAACTGGTAAAGGAAAACTTTATGGCCAAGAAAGCTAAGAAAAAAATGACTAAGAAAAAAACTCCGAAAGCGACCAAGAAAGTGGCTAAAAAAGTGACAAAAAAAGTTGCACACAAAGGAACTAAAAAAGTCGCTCAAAAATCCGCCAAAAAAGTGGCTCCGAAGAAAGGTAAAGTGACGACAAAAAAAGTAGCTCCAAAAAAAGAAGCGCCAAAAAAAGAATCAGCTGCCGTGATTAAAGGTGAGTCACTTCGCATCGGCGATAAGGCTCCCGTCTTCACGCTCAAAGATCAAAACGGAAAGGATATTTCTCTGTCTGACTTTAAAGGCAGAAATGTAGTGGTTTATTTCTATCCACGTGCGATGACTCCAGGTTGCACAGTGCAAGCTTGCGGCCTTCGTGATTCTTTTGCCCCTCTCAAAGAGCTGGATGTTGTTATTTTAGGGATTAGTGCGGACACCTCAAAGAAGCTTAAGCAATTCGAAGAAAAACAAGAATTGAATTTTATTCTCCTGTCGGATGAAGATCACAAAGTGACGAAATCCTACCACTCCTGGGGACTCAAGAAATTCATGGGTCGGGAATTCGAAGGGATTTTGAGACAAAGTTTTTTCATCGATCGGGACGGAGTCATTGTGAATATTCTTCACAAGGTTGATACCGGTTCACACCATCAGACGGTCGTTGATTTTTTTAAAAATCGGAAATAACCTTCGATTCTAAGATATCTAAACGCATTTCTGTTTTCATTCTATCGAGGAGGGAGACCAAAATCTCTCTCCATTCGATAGCACACTTCACATCAATGTCTCGGTACTGCCCTTTTAATGAATCATCCACGGTTGAATAAAAACATAGGCCTTCATTTGATTCGAAGGTAAAATAAACGAAATACGCATCATCTTTCGGCACGCGGATTCGAGTATAGTAGAGCTCTTTGGTCTGCTTATAGGAGTGCGACATACTTTCCTTGACTAAGAAAGAATGTGATTTAGAATAAAAGAGAGCGAAAGTCAAAAAATTTAAGAAGTTACGTCACGGAGGACGCCTTGAAGCACACTTTCCCAAGAGCACTGGTCTTACTACTGCTCTCCACTTCTTGTTCATGGTACCGCGACCTAGAGAGATCTTTGGTCGAGGATGATGAAAAGTTAGCGCGTAAATCTCAACCTCGCACTCGTGCTGTTCCACGTGAACAGTATGATCAGTTGCTCGTTAAGTACGAAGAGCTTTCCAAAAAATACGAGTCGCTCAAAGAGGGCAAGCCTCAGCAGTCACTCGTCGATGAACTTCAAAATTCTCAGACTGAGAACTTTGCGCGCACATCTCCGAACGTTGATTCAGAAACGGTGAACTTAAATCCGACCGAAGCAGCAGTTCCTGTCCTCAGCAACGATGGTGACGTCGAATCTCAGCTTTCACTTTATCGGCGCGGTATG